>CAIUTH010000086.1 GCA_903902075.1 uncultured Alphaproteobacteria bacterium | reverse complement strand
CTCAAAGCCCGCGGTCTGCAGCGGATCGATGTCAGTATAAAGTTTGACGTTGCTGCGGGCCGGCGCGCCTGCGGCGGTGCCCGAATAGCCGTGCGAGACGGCGCGAACGGTATTGGCGGCCCGCGCGATGGCGTCCTCGGAGATGTCGGAGGCATGGGTATAGCCGGTGGCTTCGCCCGCCACCGCCCGCAGGCCGAAGCCCTGGCTGGTGTCGAAAGTGGCCGCCTTCAGCCGGCCATCGTCGAAGCTGAACGATTCGGATTGGCTGTATTCCAGGTACAATTCCCCGTCGTCCGCGCCCTTCAGCGCCTGATCCACAGTTTGCTGCACCCGCCCACGGTCCATGCCGGTGCGGGAAAAGAAAAGATCGGGCGCGGTCATGTCGGTCTCCGGTGCGCGGCAAAAAGCCCCGCGAATTGCGTGTTTGGCCCCTAGATATCGGGGTAAAGCGGCCATTGGACAAGGCGGGGCGGGGTTCCTCGGGGGCGGGGCCGTCCGCTCCTCCTGGCCGCCGGAAGGGACGTGCCATAAGGTCGCAATGACTTTAAGGGCTTAACCCCTCTAAATCCCCGCCAAGAATCTGAAAAAGGGCGGGGATTCCACCGCCTGGTTTATTGCGAGGTCGCGAGCATGTTTTTGCGGAAATCCGGTATCGGCGTGGCGACTGCCGCCCTTGCGGCCTTCTGGGCACTTCCGGCGGTTGCCCTGCCGACCAATTATGAGACCGGCTTCCAGGCCGCCGCCTCGCCGGTGATGGAGCAGATCGAGGATTTCCATCGCCTGCTGGTGTGGATCATCGTCGCGGTCTGCCTGTTCGTCCTGGGCCTGCTGGTCTGGATCGTCATCAAGTATCGCGCCGGCGCCAATGCCGTGCCGTCCAAGGTCCATCACAACACCTTGCTGGAAGTCGCCTGGACCCTGATCCCGGTCATCATCCTGGTGTTCATCGCGGTGCCGTCCTTCCGCCTGCTGTATTTCGAAGCGGCGGTTCCCAAGCCCGACGTGACCATCAAGGCGATCGGCAAGCAGTGGTTCTGGACCTATGAGTATCCCGGTTCCGCCGCGGGCTTCACCTTTGACAGCCTGGGCCTGTCGGATGCCGACGCGGCCAAGGCGAACAAGCCGCGCCTGCTGGGCACCGACAATGCGATCTATGTCCCCGTCAACAAGGTGATCGCCGTCGATACCATTGGCGCCGACGTGATCCATTCCTGGGCCATGCCCCAGATGGGCGTGAAGATGGACGCCGTGCCGGGCCGCACCAACCACACCTGGTTCAAGGCCACCCAGACTGGTGTGTTCTACGGCCAGTGCTCGGAACTGTGCGGTGCGCGCCACGCCTACATGCCCATCGAGCTGCATGTGGTGAGCGAGGCGGACTATGCCGCCTGGCTGGCCGACTCCAAGAAGAAGTATGCCGCGCTTGAGAACGACGCCACCCGCGTCGCGTCGAAATAGGAAGCACCGATATGACAACCACCTTCGACGCCCATCACGACGACTCTCACGGCGATCACGCGCACCATCCCACCGGCTGGCGCCGCTACGTCTATTCGACGAACCACAAGGACATCGGCTCGATGTACCTTATCTTCGCGATCGTGGCGGGCTGCATCGGCGGCTTCTTCTCCATGATGATGCGCGCCGAGCTGATGTATCCGGGCCTGCAGATCTTCAAGGAACCCCATACCTTCAACGTGTTCGTGACCGGCCACGGCCTGATCATGGTGTTCTTCATGATCATGCCCGCCATGATCGGTGGTTTCGGCAACTGGCTGGTGCCGCTGATGATCGGCGCGCCGGACATGGCGTTCCCGCGAATGAACAACATCTCCTTCTGGCTGCTGCCCTTCAGCTTCGCGCTGCTGGTGCTGTCCATGTTCGTGGAAGGTGACTCGGCCGGCATGGGTGTCGGCGGCGGCTGGACCATCTATGCGCCGCTTTCCACCACCGGCTCGCCGGGACCGGCCATGGACCTGGCGATCTTCTCACTGCACATTGCGGGCGCCTCTTCGATCCTGGGCGCGATCAACTTTATCACCACCATCTTCAACATGCGCGCGCCGGGCATGACCCTGCACAAGATGCCGCTGTTCGTGTGGTCGATCCTGGTGACCGTGTTCCTGCTGCTGCTGTCGCTGCCCGTTCTGGCCGGCGCCATCACCATGCTGCTGACGGACCGCCATTTCGGCACCTCCTTCTTCAACCCGGCGGGCGGCGGCGATCCGATCCTGTACCAGCATCTGTTCTGGTTCTTCGGTCACCCCGAAGTGTACATCCTGATCCTGCCCGGCTTCGGCATGATCAGCCATGTCATCGGTACCTTCTCCAAGCGTCCGATCTTCGGTTACCTGGGCATGGCCTATGCGATGGTCGCTATCGGCTTCATCGGCTTTTTGGTCTGGGCGCACCACATGTACACGGTGGGCCTGACGGTCGACACTAAGGCCTATTTCGTCTTTGCCACCATGGTCATCGCGGTGCCCACCGGCATCAAGGTGTTCAGTTGGATCGCGACGATGTGGGGCGGCTCGATCGAGTTCAAAACCCCGATGCTGTGGGCGATCGGCTTTGTCTTCCTGTTCACCGTCGGCGGCGTGACCGGCGTGGTGCTGGCCAATGCCGGCGTCGACGTCGTGCTGCAGGACACCTATTACGTGGTGGCGCATTTCCATTACGTGCTGTCGCTGGGCGCGGTGTTCGCGATCTTCTCGGGCTTCTACTTCTGGTTCCCGAAGTTCACCGGCTACATGTACAGTGAAGTGCTGGGCAAGCTGCACTTCTGGGTCACCTTTGTCGGCGTGAACCTGGCCTTCTTCCCGATGCACTTCCTGGGCCTGGCCGGCATGCCGCGCCGCTATGCGGACTATCCGGATGCCTATGCCGGCTGGAACTATGTCGCCTCGATCGGCGCCTTTATCGCCGGCTTCGGCGTGCTGATCTTCCTGGCCATGCTGGTGGAAGCCTTCATGAAAAAGCGCGTCGCGGGCGACAATCCCTGGGGCGTGGGCGCCACCACCCTGGAATGGACCCTGCCGTCGCCGCCGCCCTTCCACCAGTTCAACGAGCTGCCGAAGATCAAATAATGTCGCTTTCCCTGGCCTATCCCCGTGTCACGACCGTCGGCGACTTTCTCGCGCTGCTGAAGCCGCGCGTCATGTCGCTGGTGGTGTTTACGGGGCTGGCCGGGATCGTGGCGGCGCCGGGACACCTGCATCCGCTCACCGCCTTCACGGCCCTGCTGTGCATCGCGGTGGCGGCGGGCGCGTCGGGTTGCCTGAACATGGCCTATGACAGCGATATCGACGGCTTGATGACCCGCACAGCCAAACGTCCCATCCCGATGGGCTATGTGGCGCGGGAAGATGCGCTGGCCTTCGGCTGGACCCTGTCTGTGGCGGCGGTCGCCACCATGGGCCTGTTCGTGAACTTCCTGGCGGCGGGGCTGCTGGCCTTCACCGTCTTCTTCTATGTCGTGGTCTATACGCTTTGGCTCAAGCGCCGCACGCCGCAGAATATCGTGATCGGCGGATTGTCGGGCGCGCTGCCGCCGGCCATCGGCTGGGCCTCGGTCGCCGGCGACCTGACTTTGGCGCCAGTCTTGCTGGTGGCCATCATCTTCATGTGGACGCCGCCGCATTTCTGGGCGTTGTCGCTGTGGCGCTCCGAGGATTATGCCCGAGCTGGCGTGCCGATGCTGCCCGTGGTCAGCGGCAAGCCGCAGACCCGCTTCCAGATCCTGCTTTATACGCTGGTGCTGGTGCCGCTGGGCATCCTGCCGGCCTTCCTGCATATCGGCGGCCCGCTGTACTTGGCGGCTTCGGCCGGCATCGGCCTGTGGTTCCTGTGGGAAGCCATCGGCACCTATCGCGAGACGAATGAAGAAAAAGAGCCCGCGGCCCACCGCCTGTTCGGCGTGTCGCTGGTGTATCTGGCGGCGCTGTTCGCAACCCTCATCATCGAGAAGCTGGCCGGCATTCCGGCACTGGCTTTGTGGTCGTGAGGGATGATGATGCGGACCGCGCGCGTCGCAAACGCAACATCGCACTGGGGCTCACGCTCTTCGGTGTGGT
>CAIUTH010000085.1 GCA_903902075.1 uncultured Alphaproteobacteria bacterium | reverse complement strand
GTCGTAATCGGCGCTGAACTGGTCGAACAGGTGGCGCACATAGCCGGGATCGGAACGGGCGGCGGATTTGATCGCTTGCGCTGCCGCGATCATGGCGGCGGGCGGATCGTCCAGGGCGTTCAGATTTTCCAGCGCCTTGTCCGCCTCCCCCACCGACAGCCAGGCTTGCGCGATCAGCAGCCGCGCGCGGTCCAGTCCGGGATCCAGCCGCAGTGCCCGCTGCAATTCGGCGATGGCGGTGGGCAGCGCTTCCACCGCCAGTAACGTCTCGCCCAGCGCCAGGATGGCGACCGCGATATCGGGATTGAGCGACACCGCTTCGCGCGCTTCCACCAACGCGTCCTGTTTGGCGCCCGAGGCCAGAAGTGCCTTGATCAGGGTCAGCCGCGCCAGCAAACCGCCGCGCCCCGCCGCCAGCCGCGCCCGCAAATCGCGCGCGGCCTCCTCCGCCCTGCCCGAAGCGATCAACGCCTCGGCGGCTTCGATCGGGTCACCGTCAAGCAAGGCGGCAAAGCCCGTTGTTCAATACGACCGTGCCCGGGCGTTCTTTCACCGAGGCGCGATAGGAAATCGTGCCGCCATCCTGCCACAGCTCCACCACCAGGGTCTCGCCGGGAAACACCGGCTTGGAGAAGCGTACGTCGAACTGCGTGATGCGCTCAGGCTGATATTGGGCAAGCGTGGACAGCACGGCGCGGCAGGCCGTGCCATAGGAACACAGCCCATGCAGGATGGGACGCGGGAAACCGACCATTTTCGCAAAGGCCGGATCGCGGTGCAGCGGGTTACGGTCGCCTGACAGCGCATACAGGAATGCCTGGTCGGGGCGGGTGTCGCACTCCTTCACCAAGTCGGGCGCGCGCTGCGGAATTTCGTGCAGCACGGGCCCGCCGCTGGGCGAGCCGCCGAAGCCGCCATCGCCGCGCGCGAAGATGGACGAGACGATGGTGAACAGCCTGTCGCCGCTGGCGGCTTCGCGCACGCTGCGCTCCTGCACCAGCACCGCACCCTTGCCTTCACCCTTGTCCAGGATCGCCAGCATGCGTTCATCGGCCAGCACCTCGCATTTGGGCGGCAACGGCTTGTGGATGGTGATGCGGCGCTCGCCATCCACCACCATCGCAAAGTTGATGGAAGACTTCTGCGGCATGCGCTGACGCTCGGGCGGCGCTTCGCCGCGCGAAATCACGCTGGCAAAGGTCGGGACCACCTTCAGCCCGCTATTCTCATAAACGAAGGGCAGTTCCTGTTCGTCCAGGGGATCGCGGCCCATGCCCACGCCCAGGGCATAGAGCATCACATCCTTTTCGTCATAACGCGCGGCAAGGCCGGTCGCGCCGGACTGCATCATGTCGTCATAGTCGATGGGCATTTGATCCGGTTCCCGTCAAAGAGATGTTGTGCATGATCGAGACGCGTCAAGCCAGACAAACCACCAGGCAGAGACCGCCAGCAGCATGTACATGGCAATCGCGGACCAGAATCCCAAAGAGTTTTCGGTTCTAATAAAAAATCCAACATTACCGCCCCAGATTTGCCCGGCGCGCAGGCTTCTGCGGATCAGCGCAATCAAGCCGATCAACACAAGAAGCCCAACCATTATTCGTGGGAAATAACACATGGCCATATGTTGCCTCCCGCTTTGCGCCAAGCCAAGGCCTGTGGTTCAGTATCGGCCATGTCCATGCCAGCCCCCTCCTCCAGACAGCCTTATTATCCGCCGCGCCGTTCCAATGGCTGCCTGTGGGGCTGCCTGATTGTGCTGCTGATCATTGTCCTGCCGCCGGCCCTGCTGGGCGGATACGGCGCCTGGTTCCTGTATGACGGCTTCCGTCAAAGCCCGGTGCTGACGGTGGTCAATGAATTGGTGCGCGAGGACGGGATGGCGCGGCAAGTGCTGGGCGAAGACGCGGTGGTGACCGGAGTGGACGGCAATGTCTTTTCCTGGATGCCGGGCAAGACCAGCCATGCTTACGAAGTGACCCTGGAAGGCCCCAAGGGCGAAGGCCATCTGGCGGTGACCTCGCACACCGGCCTGTCAGGCATGAAGCTGGACAGCGCCATCCTCACCGGCCCAGATGGGCACCGCTATGACTTGCTCCAGCACCAGCGACTGCCGGACGACGGCATCACAAAACCGGATACGTCGATTTAAGTTGCCATTATCACGTGCGGCAGCGGCATCCCAGGCCCGTCGCCCATGACATTGGTGAGCGGAATGCCGTTCTTGTCGATGCAGGCGCGCGCGGTGTCATAGCCCTCCTGGATCGCCTGGTCGAACTTCTTCCAGTCATGCAGCTGAATGTCGGGCATGGGCGGCTCGATCAAAAAATCGCATTGCTCGCGCACCACGCGGCGCTGGGCTTCCGAGCCCACCGTGCCTGAGCGCATCAGGATGGACAGGATGCTGGGATTACCGCGCATGCGCTGGCCCAGCAGCCACCACCAGGACCGCTCGCCATAGCGTTCGTCCTCGGCGCACAAATTGAATTCGCCGGTAATGTCGCAGGCGATGATGGGGCCTTCGCCGCCCGCCTGCTCGCGCATCACATCCACCGGCAGGTTGTTCATCACCCCGCCATCCACCAGCAGATGGCCGTGATGGGTCACCGGCGGCAGGATGCCCGGCAGCGCCACCGACGCCCGCAGCGCCCGCCACAGCTTGCCGTCGCGGTGGACATGGATGCGCCCCGTGGTCAGGTCGGAGGACACGCAGAAAAAGGGCAGCGGCAATTCCTCTATACAGACTTCGTCGAAATGCTCCTGCAGCCGCGCGGTGACCTTCTTGCCGTTGAACAGCGCGATCAGCGGCAGGGTGAAGCCCGACAGCGGATTGGAGGTGACGAACACCTCGCGCATCCGGTCGCGCATTTCCTCCAGGCCCCATTCGCGCGCCAGGCCCGCGGCGATTATGGCGCCCATCGACGTGCCGCCCAGCTGATCGAAGGGCACGCCCGCTTCCTTCAGCGCCTTGATGATGCCGATATGGGCAAAACCCCGCGCCCCGCCTCCGGCCAGCACCAGCCCCACGGCGCGGCCTGCGATCATGCGCGCCACCCGCGCTACATCGGCCTGGTGGCCGGCGCGCAGATGGTGATGGCTGCGGAACAGGCCGCTGCGCACCGAGAAATGATCGGGCAGCACCGCGCTGGCGCCATCCGGATGCAGCAGGAGCAGATCGGGCGCGCCCGATGCACGCTCCTTGAACGCCGGCAGGCTCAGCGGCGCCAGCGGCAGGGGCTGGTTGGCGCGGGCCAGCAGGAAGATGCGGTCGGCCTGGCGCAGGCACAATTGCGTCCATGGACTATCGGTGCATCGCCGCGATAAAAAACGATGTCGTGCGCCTGTTCGAAGGTGTTGAACCATTCGGCGGTCTGGTCGGAGGACCCCGCATCCAGCACCGCGGCGCGGCAACCGATGCCGGCCAGCGCGCCGGCAAGGCGCTGGGCGATGGGCACTTCCGACAGGCCGTCCTGCAACGGCACAATGGCGAAGGTCTTGGACCGCAGCTTGGCGGAACGGCCGCGATTGGCGTCCTTCAACCGCTTCACCAGCATCTGCATCAGGTTCAACATTACCCGGGGATGACGGGCGATCAGCGCTTCGAAGCCGTCGGGTGAAATGCGCAACAGCTCAGTGTCACGCAGCGCCACCAGCTGGGCGGCATGATTGGAGGAGCCGGCGATCAGGGACATCTCGCCCACCGTCTCGCCGGCGGGAATATGCGCTACCATCTGGCGCTGGCCCTGCTCGTCCAACACGAACACGCCCAGGCTTCCGGTCACCACCAAAAACAAAGCCGCGTTGTTCTCGCCGTCGCGGTCCAGCAAGGTCCCGCCGGGCAGTGCGAACCAGTTGGCCTCGGCCAGAAGATTGCGCAGCGCCGGATCGCCGACATTTTCCAGCAGCGCGAAACTCTGCAGCCGTTCGTACAGGTCTTCGGGATAGACGGTCTGCTGGCCGATGCGGAAGGAGGACAGGAACGTCATCTTTCCTCTTTACCTCACCAGGCGGTCCAGCCGCCATCCACATTCAGGCTGGCGCCTGTCACATAGCGCGACGCGGGACTGGCCAGGAAGACAAGCGGACCGCCAATCTCGCCGGCCCGGCCGATGCGACCCAGCATGGTCTTGCCCGCCAGCCGTCCTTCCAGTCCCGCCGGCATCTTGCCGGGCTGGGGAAAGGCGCCGGGCACCAGCGCATTGACGCGAATTTTCTCCGGTCCAAGTTCGGCGGCCAGGTGACGGCTGAGCTGGATCAGTCCGGCCTTGGCGGGACCGTAATGGAACGGGCTCTGCTGGGCGCGCTCATCATACAGCCGCGCATCGGGCGCCACCTGGCCATACATGGAGGCAATGTTGACGACACTGGCATCGCCCGACGCCACGACCGCGGTGCGCAGCGCGGGCAAGGCGGCGCGCACCGACTCAAAGGCGGTGGTGACGGTGGCGGCATAGGTGGCGGCGAAATCCTCTGGCGCCAGCGCGGCGAAGCTTTTGCCCTGCATGAAGCCGATATTGTTGACCAGCACGTCCAGGCGTTTGAGGCCGCCGAAGAAGCTTTTGATCTTCCCCACATCATGGGCGTCGAAAGCGGCGGCCTCGACCGAATGGCCCTGGGCCGTAAGGGTGGCAGCAAAGGCGTCCAGCGCCGCCGCGTCACGGCCATTGACGATGACATGGGCGCCGGCTTCCGCTAGGGCCCGGACCATGGCCGCGCCCAGATGGCCGCGGCTGCCCGAAACAAAGGCCGTCTTGCCATTCAGCCGGAAAAGATCTTGCGCCATGCCACCCACCAAAATCCCGTCCACCCGTGCAGTGTAAACAACTATTTACATAGAGGAACTTCGCCCCTCCGGCCCTGTTGCCGCCAAAAACGGCAGCGCCGCTGCTGCGCTGCAACATGGGGCGTCAGATCGCCTTATTGGAAACAGCGCGCCGCCACAGTAAAGTTGCAAATACGCTCACAATGGGACACCCAACAGGGGCTTCTTCGACGGCCGCCATCAGGTGGCGCCCGCATTACATAAGGACGACTTTCCATGACCAGCAAATTCATTCTCGCCGCCTTTTCGGCGAGCCTACTGCTTGGCGCAACCCATGGCGCGATGGCAGCCGACAAGGCCCCGCCCGCGCCCAAGATCACGCCCGCGGTTCTCAAACCCCTTCAGGCCGCGCAGGCCGCCAACAACAAGAAGGACTTTCCGGCGGCGATTGCGGCCATCGACCAGGCCAAGGCCGTGTC
>CAIUTH010000084.1 GCA_903902075.1 uncultured Alphaproteobacteria bacterium | reverse complement strand
GCGGTTGCCGCCGGCAGGGACCGTTTCCCCGAACAGGCCGCCCGCGCCCAGGCCGATTATGACTGCTGGGTCCTGTACGGTACCGTGCCCAGCGCCGCCGCCGCCAGCCAGGCCTGCAAGACCGCGCTGGATTCCTCGATCGTGCGTCTGGAAACCGCTGCCCGCCCGGCCCTGCCGCCGCCGCCGCCGGTTTCGTCCGCGCCTGTTCCGGCCCCCGCGCCGGCGCCTGCGGCACAGACCAACGACTTCACGGTCTATTTCGACTTCGACTCCTGGACCCTGAAGGCTGAGCAGCTAACGGTTCTGGACTCCGTGATCGCGTCCGCCCGCACCGGCGGCCAGACCAACATCACGGTCGTCGGCCATACCGATACCTCGGGTTCGTCGGACTACAACCAGGCGCTGTCGGTCAAGCGCGCCAATGTGGTTGTCGAAGCCCTGGTGAAGATGGGCGCACGCCGCCCGGCCATCCATGCCAGCGGCGTGGGTGAAACCGATCTTGCGGTGCAGACCGAAGATGGCGTCAAAGAAGCCAAGAACCGTCGCACGGTGATTACGCTTCAGCCGTAATCATTAACGCCACGCATACCAGCGGCCCGCGCCCCAAAAGGCGCGGGCCGTTGCTTTTTTGTGGCTGTCCAACCGTACCCAAAGCGCCTAGGCTGACTGCATGAAGCTGCGTCTAGCCCTGATGATTGTGGTTCTGGCAAGCCCCGCGCAGGCACAGCGCAACGGCAATCTCCAGGTCAAGGAGATGAATTTCGATCTGTGGTGCCAGGAGCAGGCGGGCCTGCCGGCGGAGCGCTGCGACAAGCGCACGGCCCAGGACAATGCGGCGTTTGAAGCCTATCGCGCCAAGGTCGAGGCATATGAAATTCCGTATCTGCAGCGCAAGAACAGCGCGGCGCGGCTGGATACCGATATCCTGCGCAACGATCCGGTGGATCACCCGCCGGTCAAGGACATCACCGCGCAGCGTCCGGACCTGAACACGTCCACGACGATTCCGCCGCGTCCCTAGACGCTATACGAAGCGGCTGTAGTCCTGGCTGTTGGCGGCGCGCCAGCGGCCGATCACATCAAACATTTTCTGAAGCAGGTCGCCGGATCCGAAATGGAGGAAGGCGGGACTGTCTTGTGACACCACCAGGCGGAGGTACGGCGCCTTGGGATGGGCCCGCAGGCTCGGCGGCGGCGGCGGCGGCGGCGGGGGCTGATCCCGGTCCTGGTCGTAAGAGGAAAACGGTTCGTCTTCCTGGATGATCTGCGAGCCCACCAGGCGTTCATAGGCGATGGACCGGCCCAGAAGCGGGGTGGGATCGCTCAGCATCTGAACCATGCCGAAGAAGCGGGTGGGTTCACCGCCATTGAAAGAGACGGGGGTGAGTATGGTTTCCAGCTCAACCATGCCGTTGTCGGCGGTGGCGGCGATGGAGGACAGGCACACCGGCTGGCCGGCTTTCAGTGCCTGGCGCAGCAGCGAAGACAGGGACAGGCCGGATTGGGATTCCCAATGGGCCAGGAAGCTGGTGCCTTTCAGTTCGAAACCGAAACGTTCGCACAGAGCGGTGCCGGCAAGACGGTAAAGCGGACGCGCCGGATTCTCGCAATCCAGGATGAACGTATAAGAGAGCAGGCGCTTGATGGCGCGCGGATCGATATCGGTCTGGTCGGGGACATCACGACCTTTGCGCAGCCGGCTCCAGTACCCAACCAGTGTCCGCCGTCAGCGCCTATGGCCCAGAATTGAGGTTGTGATTTAAGGAGGGTTTTGGTCTCGTCGTAGTGACGAAGGAACG
>CAIUTH010000083.1 GCA_903902075.1 uncultured Alphaproteobacteria bacterium | reverse complement strand
CGGCCAAAGGGGGAAACGGCGGCCGAAATCGGCCTTTTCGCTTACCGGATGCTTACCGAAGTAACTTCCGGAGGGGCTATCTGGCCGAAATATTCATTTAAGTCATTGATTTAATTGGTACAGTTGGGTGGGCTTGAACCACCGACCTCCGGATCCACAATCCGGCGCTCTAACCAACTGAGCTACAACTGCACACACGCCCGCGCATCACGGCGCAGGGACCCGGCGTTCTATGGGCGGGCCATAGCAAAAGCAAGGCTTTAGGCCCACCAAAGGCGCTGAAATTAACCTTTCATTAACCAACCGGGGCCAACTTCAAACCTCAGAAATATGAAGGATTTGGGCATGGCCGCGCGCAAGGCATTGATCACGGCCCTTTTGCTGGCTGCGGCCGGCCCGGCGATCGCCCAGCCCGCAAGCGACGGCATCACCAGCGGCCTCTATGCCGGGATCCGCGGCAGCTATGCCTTCAGCGGCAACCATGTCACCACTTGGGCTCCCACCACGCCCTCGACCCAGCTGCGCGGCTCCCTGGCCGCGGGCGGCGGCGGCTCGGTCGTGGTCGGCACCCACCTGCCCCTGAACCTGCGGGGCGAGATCGAAGGCACCTACCGCTACCAGTCCCTGTCCAAGGTCAGCCTGGACGGCGTCAAGGTCGCGGCCGGCGGCCGCAGCCAGAGCGCCGGCGCCATGCTGAACATTCTGTGGGACATTCCCATGCCGCTGGAAACCCCGATCCAGCCCTTTGTCGGCATGGGCGTGGGCGTGCAGCATACCGATCTGAATTTTGCCGGCGGCGGCAACACCTACATGCACCAGAGCCGCTGGGAGCCCGCCTACAGCATGATGGCGGGCTTTGCCCTGCCGCTGGACGAGACCTCGCGCCTCACCGCCATGTATCGCTGGATGCAGACCATCCACACACCCCACAGCTGCGCCGTGTCCGGAACCATCCAGAGCAACTGCCTGAACAATCCGGTAGACAGCGCGTCGGTGGACCTGGGCTACGAAATGGAACTGTAAGTTTCAGGCTCGTAAGCTAGGGTGACCGCATGAAGAAGTTGCGGCATCCCATTCTGTTCCTGCTGGCCATTCTGCTGATCGCCGTTGTCGGCCTGCTGTATTTCCAGACCCGTCCCGCCCCCGTCCTGACCGTGATGACCTGGCCCGGCGCCTATGGCCGCGCCCAGGCCTCCGCACAGATGCGCCCCTATGGCGCCGAGCGGGGCGTGGATGTGCGCACCGCCTTGTGGGACGGCGACATTGCCGACATCACCGCCATGGTGAACAAGCGCCAGTTCAAGGCAGACGTCATCGACATGGAACTGCCGGTGGCGGCACAGGCCTGCAAGCAGGACCTGCTGGAAAAGATCGATCCTGCGATGCTGCCGCCCGGCGCGGACAACAGCCCGGCGCGGCAAGACCTGGTGCCCGGCGCCATCGGCCCCTGCTGGGCCGGCGGCATGGTCTATTCCCAGGTGATGGTGTTCTCCCCCACCCTGAAACGCAGGCCCGCCAGCCTGGCGGATTTCTTCAACACCAAAGCCTTTCCGGGCAAGCGAGCGCTGAGCCGCGCCGCGCCCAAGTTCAACCTGGAGATGGCGCTGCTGGCCGACGGCGTGGCGCCAGGCGATGTCTACAAGACATTGGAAACACCCGAAGGGCTGGACCGCGCCTTCGCCAAGCTGACCGCGCTGAAGCCCATCTGGGCGCATGACAGCATCGGCGCGCTGGGCTGGCTGAAGAACGGCCAGGCGGTGATGGCAACGGCACTGAATGGCGATGTGGCGCAATTGAAGGATTATACGCCCGGCGTGATCTGGGATCATCAGCTGTATGAGCTGGACGTGCTGGGAATCCCGCTCGGTAATCCCAACAAGAAACGCGCGCTGGATTACATCGCCTATGCCACCGGCTCCGCGCCGCTGGCAGGCGTTGCGAACTGGTTGCCGTACGGCCCGGCGCGCCACTCGTCCATTGCGCTGGTGGGCAACAATCCGGAAACCGGCATTGCCATGCGCCCGCTGCTGCCGACCGCACCGGAAAATTTCCGCCACGCCTTTGCCGTCGATGATGGCTGGTGGCTGGCGCATGGCGGCGCGATTGCCTCACGCTGGAAGGAGTTCGTCTCACGATGACGGCTTACGCCCTGCGCCGCATCCTGGGCGCGATCCCCACCTTGTTCGTGATCGTGACCCTGGCCTTTTTCATGATGCGCGCCGCGCCCGGCGGCCCGTTCGACAGCGAGCGCCGGTTGCCGCCGGAAGTGGAGCGCAACGTCAAGGCGGCCTATGACCTCGACAAGCCGGTGGTGCAGCAATATTTCCTCTATCTGGGCAAGCTGGCGCATGGCGATCTGGGCCCTTCCTACAAGAACAAGGATTTCACCGTCACCCAGCTGATTGCCACCGGCTTGCCGGTCAGCATGCGGCTGGGACTTTGCGCCATGACATTGGCGCTGCTGCTGGGCACGTTACTGGGCGTGATGGCGGCGCTGCGCCAAAACCGCTGGCAGGATTATTCGGTGATGGGCGTGGCGATGCTGGGCATCACCATTCCGACCTTCGTCACCGCGCCGCTCTTGACCCTGGTGTTTGGCATCTATGGCGTGTCGCTCTTCGGCCATGATTTTTCGCTGCCGGTGGGCGGCTGGAATGGCGGCGCCCTCGCCAACATGGCGCTGCCAGTGACGGTGCTGGCCTTGCCGCAGATCGCGGTGGTGTCGCGGCTGATGCGCGGCTCGATGGTCGAAGTGCTGCGCGCCAACTATATCCGCACCGCCCGCGCCAAGGGCTTGCCGGTTTCGCGCATCGTAATCCGCCACGCCTTGCGCGCCGCGGTGCTGCCGCTGGTGAGTTACCTGGGGCCCGCGCTGGCCGCCATCCTGACCGGCTCGCTGATCGTGGAACAAATCTTCGGCCTGCCGGGCATCGGCCGCTATTTCATCCAGGGGGCGCTGAACCGCGATTACACCCTGGTGATGGGTGTGGTGATTTGTTACGCGGCGCTGGTCATCCTGCTCAATCTTCTGGCCGACATCGTTTACGGGATTTTGGATCCCAAGGTCCGGCTGGCATGATCGCCACCGGGCAGACCCTTAAATCCAGCGAAGAGGTCCAGGGCCGCAGCCTTTGGGTGGATGCGCGCAGGCGGCTTGTTCGCAATCGCGCCGCCATGGCCGGCATCATTATCCTGGCGCTGATCGCGGCCTTAGCGCTGCTCGCGCCGCTGCTGTCGCCTTACGCCTACAATGAAGTCAATTACGACATCATCGCCTGCGCGCCCAATTGGTGGCCGGTGGAAGCGGCTTGCCGCGCACCGGGTCATATTTTCGGCACCGATTCCGTGGGCCGAGACCTGTTCGTGCGCGTGCTGTTCGGGGCGCGTGTGTCGCTGGCGGTGGGGCTGGTAGCAACCTTGGTGTCGCTGCTGATCGGCGTTCTGTATGGCGCGACCGCCGGCTATCTGGGCGGGCGCACCGACGCGCTGATGATGCGGGTGGTGGATATCCTTTATTCCCTGCCCTTTGTCTTCTTCGTCATCATCCTGATGGTGCTGTTCGACCGCAATTTCATCCTGCTGTTCGTCGCCATCGGCGCTGTGGAATGGCTGACCATGGCGCGGATCGTGCGGGGCCAGACGCTCTCCATCAAGCAGAAGGAATTCATCGAGGCGGCGCGCGCCTGCGGCGTCGGGCCCTTCGCCATCATCATACGGCACGTCATTCCCAATGTGGTAGGGCCGGTGATGGTCTATGTCACTTTGACGGTCCCCGGCGTGATCCTGACCGAGAGCTTCCTGTCCTTCCTGGGACTGGGCATCCAGGAGCCTCTGACCAGCTGGGGCGTGCTGATTTCGGACGGCGCCGACCAGATGGAAACCGCGCCCTGGATGCTGCTGTTCCCAGCCTTGTTCATGGCCGTCACCCTGTTCTGTTTCAATTATGTCGGTGACGGATTGCGCGACGCATTGGACCCCAAGGACCGATGAGCGCGCTACTGGAAATCACCGGTCTGAATGTGCACTTCGACCTTCCCGATGGCGAAGTCCATGCCGTGAAGGACGCCGGACTGGTCATCAATCCCGGCGAGTGCCTGGGTGTGGTGGGCGAAAGTGGCTCAGGCAAGAGCCAGCTGTTTCTCGCCGCCTTCGGGCTGCTTGCCGCCAATGGCCGCGCCAGCGGCAGCGTCAAATACCGGAGCGAGGAAATCCTGGGGGCCTCGCAAACGCGGCTCAACACCCTGCGCGGCAACAAGATCACCATGATCTTCCAGGACCCGCTGACCTCGCTGACGCCGCATATGAAAGTGGGCGCCCAGATCACCGAGGCGCTACGCCTGCACCACAACATGCCGCGCGAAGAAGCCTTGAAGCGCGCGCGAGAGATGCTGGACTATGTGCGCATTCCCGAAAGCGCGCGGCGCCTGGACCAGTATCCCCATGAGCTTTCAGGCGGCATGCGCCAGCGGGTCATGATCGCCATGGCCACCATCACCGGCCCCGACCTGATCATCGCCGACGAGCCCACCACCGCCCTGGACGTGACGGTGCAGGCGCAGATTCTGGAAATCCTGCGCAATCTCAAACGCGAGAAGCACACCGCCATCGCCATGGTCAGCCATGACATGGGCGTGATCGCCGGCATGGCCGACCGGGTGCAGGTGATGCGCCACGGCGAGATCGTGGAAAGCGGCAGCGCCGACGACATCTTCTATGCCCCGCGCCACGCCTATACCCGCATGCTGCTGGACGCGATCCCCAAGGCCGATGAAGCGCCAGCGCCGGTCACCGAAATCGGCGCGCCGCTGCTGACGGTGGACGATCTCAAAGTCACCTTCCCCATCAAGAACGGCTTGTTTGCCCCCGCGCAGAGCTTGCGCGCCGTGGACGGCATCAGCTTCACCTTGCACCAGGGCGAGACGTTGGGCGTGGTGGGCGAAAGCGGCTGCGGCAAGTCCACCCTGGCGCGTGCTGTGCTGCAGCTATTGCCCAAGACCGGCGGGCGCGTGGTCTGGCTGGGCCGGGATCTGGACGCCGAGACCAGATCGGACATTCGCCGCTTGCGGGAAGATTTCCAGATCGTGTTCCAGGACCCGCTGGCCAGTCTGGACCCGCGCATGCCCATCGGCGTGTCCATCGCCGAACCGCTCAAGGCGCTGGAACCGCACCTGCCGCGCGACACCGTGCACCAGCGCGTGCGCGCCATGATGAGCCGCGTGGGCCTGGAGCCAGGCTGGATCAACCGCTATCCCCATGAACTGTCCGGTGGCCAGAACCAGCGCGTGGGGCTCGCCCGCGCCATGATCGTGGGACCGAAGATGCTGGTCTGCGACGAAGCCGTCAGCGCGCTGGACGTTTCCATCCAGGCCCAGATCGGGGCGCTGATCCGGGACCTGCAGGCACAAACCCGAATGGCGCTGATCTTCATCAGCCATGACCTGTCGGTGGTGCGCCGCCTGTCGCACCGGGTGATGGTTCTGTATCTGG
>CAIUTH010000082.1 GCA_903902075.1 uncultured Alphaproteobacteria bacterium | reverse complement strand
CTGGCCTCGCGCGCGACGTCGGTGCCCCGGCCGCCCATAGCAATGCCGATATGCGCGGCCTTCATCGCGGGGGCGTCGTTGACGCCGTCCCCTGTCATGGCAACAATTTCGCCGTCGCGTTTTAGTGCTTCGACCAGCCTGAGCTTTTGCTGGGGGCGAATGCGCGCGAAGACTGAGGTTGTCTTCATGGTCGCCGCGAGCGCCTCATCGCTCAGTGCCTCCAGTTCATCGCCGGAAAGAACCGCGCCGGCATCGATGCCGGCCTGATCTGCTATCGCGCGCGCCGTCGTCGGATAGTCACCGGTGATCATCACGACGCGTATGCCGGCCGCCCGGCATTCTCGGACCGCCGCGGGAACGGTGGCGCGCAGCGGATCGGCAAATCCCACCAGTCCGACATAACGGAACGGGATATCGCGCTGGGATGCGGGGAGAGTGCCGTCGGGCGGCACGAACTCGGCGTCCGCCACGGCCAGCAGCCGAAAGCCCTGTGCGGCAAATTGGTCCACGGTTTGCAGCAGCTTGTCGCGGCCTGGCTGGGGAAGGTGGCACAAGTCCGCAATGGCTTCCGGGGCGCCCTTGGCGCAGGCCCTGACGGCGCCGCGATCGTCCTGGCGCCAGATGTTGGTGGTGGCAAAGAGGTCGGGGCGCAGGCCGTAACTCTGAAGCAACGGCCGGGGCGCGGCCGGTTCGACAAGAGCGGCGGTCTCGTGAAGGGCGCGGTCCATTGGATCGGTGGGAACAGGAGCGCTGGCGCCAACCGCCGCGCGCAGCACCGCGTGGAGTGTCCCATCGGGTGCGGCGTCTATACCGGCACGCCAGCAGGCATCGTCAGAGGCAATAAGGGCGAGGCGCATCTTGTTTTCGGTCAGGGTGCCCGTCTTGTCGGTGCAAAGCACTGTCGCCGAACCCAGTGTCTCGATGGCCGAGGCGCGCCGCGTCAGCACGCGTGCCCGCGAAATTCGCCAGACGCCCATCGCCATGAATACGGCCAGGACAAGGGGGATTTCTTGGGGCAGAACAGACATGCCGATGGCAATCCCGCCCAGGGCGGCCTGAAGCCAGGATCCCCGCAACAGTCCGAACAGCAACACCGCCGATCCTGCAACCGCTATCCCCACCACAGCAAAATCACGGATCAGCCAGTTCAATTGCGCCTGCAGCTTGGGCTGCTCGAACGTTATGCCTTGAAGAGCCTGGCCGATTTTCCCCATCTCGGAACGAAGGCCGGTCGCAACGACGCGGGCGGTGCCCGCACCCCGCGCGATCAGGGTGCCCGCAAATGCAAAGGGCAGATCGTCGCCACCCGGAACACCCCAGGGAATATCCGTTGCCGCCGCCTTCTTGCGAACCGGTACCGATTCCCCCGTGAGCAGGGACTCGTCCGCCAGCAGATCGTCCCCTTCGAGCAGGATGGCGTCCGCCGGAACGCGGTCGCCTTCGGCCAGGCACATGATGTCGCCCGGCACCACGTCGCGGCCGGCTATGCGCTGGCGTGTTCCATCCCGAACGACCGTGGCCCTTGGGCTGGCAAGGCTGCGGAGGGACTCCAGGACATGCTCGCTTCGTGTTTCCTGGATGATGCTGATGGAAACGGACAGGGATGCAAAAAGCGCCAGGACAATGGCGTCGACCGGCTCGCCCAGGAGGAGGTACACGCCGCCGCCGCCCAGAAGCAATGCGAACATGGGTTGGCGCACGACATCGAATGCAATGCGCGCGAAATTGCGGCGGTCCGGATTGGGAAGCTCATTGGGGCCGAACGTCTTGAGGCGCGCGGCCGCTTCAGTAGAGCTTAGCCCGTCGCCAATCGCCGCACTGTCCACGCTTCTGTCTTTCGATTGGCATTGGAGACGTCACCCAGTTTACACCATGGAAACCGGCGCTGTCGCCATCCGGGGCGGAGACTTCGCCTTTAGCGAGGGCCGGCTGCCATGCGAGAAAGCAGATCGTCCTTGAGGATGAACTGGTGATACAGGCCCGCAGCCACGTGGCCGAGCGCAAGGGCGACCAGCGCGTAAGCCGCGTAGCCATGCACATCGGTCAGCGGATGGAATATTTCGGGTGTCCTGGCGAGCATCGGGGGAATTTGAAAGACCCCGAAGTCGATCCCGCGGCCGCGATAGAGCAGGGTCGGAATGCCGATCATCGGCACCAGGAGAATCAGGAGATAAAGCAGCATGTGGGCGAGGTGCGATGCGCGGCGGATTAAAGCGCTTGTCGCAGCGGGAAGGTCCGGGGGCTGATGTGTCAACCGCCATCCCAGTCGGACAAGCGTCAGCACGATGATGGCCAGTCCCAGCAGGGAGTGGAAATTCACCACCGATGGGACATAAGGCTTGGGGAAATCATCCACCGTCAGCCCCAGGACAAACGCCGCCGCGATCAGCGCGGCGATCAGCCAGTGCAGTGCCCTGGACACTGCCGAATATCGCGTTGTTTTCATGTCGGTTCTTGCCCGGTCATTGCTGCCTTTTCATAATTGAAGAGGTTCCAAATCGGCGCATTGATCCAGATCAACGGGGATTCATTGCTCCGGCGGTGCTGTGCAACCCCTTGGCTTCAAGCGGCATCTGCCTGTGGGGCCTGGAGTTGCCGCGGGGGTGTGAGAGGGTTGGCATGGCTGTTGCGAAGTTCCGCCAGAACTTTGTCAGCGTGCCCGTTTTGCATCTTTTTTGTTCCGCATTGACACAAGGCATGCTGCCGCCCGGTGGCGCAGCGCCCGTCCTGTAATTGGTTGGTAAATGATCATGCATGAGCTGGAATTGTACTACGAAGCGATGAGGCTGCGTAAGCTTTACGGACCACGTGCCAGGCTGCAGGCTTCGCTACAATCGAGCAGGGCGCTGGCGCTGGGTGATCTCGAACAGCAGGATCGCTGGGACCATGTCAGAAGCGTGGTGAGTTACCTGGAACAGGTGGAAGCGCGGAGCGCGGCCTGAGCGCCCATGACGCAGCATTACGCTACAGCGTAATGTTTTTGATCACATGGGCGATTTCGGAGGTCGGGGCTTCGACGAAGCGATAAACTTTGCCGAACTGCAATCCAATCTCTGGCAGGTTGCGCCAGGCGACAACAGCCTCATAGACTAGGCGGTCGCGCAGATTGAAAAAATAGACGGATGACGGAACGGCCCGTTGTTCGCTCAGGTGGACGCGGGCGCCGGCGACACTGATGTCCTTGGTCTGGCACTTGACGGCATTGGTGCCGTCCAGATGCGCGATCCAGCTGCCCCATACGACGCGCCGCCGCTCGGATTGACGCCGTTCAGCTATTCCCTTCGGCGGTTTGCCTATCAGCCCCATCCCACGCCCGTTTTTTATATCGTACGTTATCGCGCGATGGCTTTAAGGG
>CAIUTH010000081.1 GCA_903902075.1 uncultured Alphaproteobacteria bacterium | reverse complement strand
GGTTATGGCAGTCCCGATTCCGCCAGCCTGCCGGCTGAGGCGGGATATCCGCACCTCACTGTGCCGATGGGTTACGATCATGGCTTGCCGGTAGGGCTGTCCTTCATCGGTCCGGCCTGGTCAGATGCCGCCATCCTGGCGCTGGGGCATGCCTTCGAGCAGGCGACCCATGCGCGCAAACCACCCGCCTTCCTGCCGGCGCTTGAGAGCGGCGCGGGCGGCGCCTTCGAGCCCGCCCGCTGAACGGAGCGTGACATCAGGCCGGGCGGCGGAACAGCACCGAGGAAATCCAGCCCAGCAGCATGGCCATGAACACGCAGGCCAGCCCGTAAAAGAAGGGCGCATTGTGCGCCATGTTGAACAGCCGCCGCTCTAGGCCCGTGGCGTCCACGAACAGCGGCGTTGACTGGGCGCTCACCACCTCCCCGCCGCGGAACAGATAGACCTCGACATTGTACTGGCCGCGCGTCACGCCGGCGGGCACCGGCACGCGGGTGCGGAACAGCGTCTCGCTGAGGAAATCGATGCTGCCGGGATTTTCCGCGTACAATCCGCTGCGCTGGTGATAGCGGATCGCCGCCTGGCGGAAGGGCTCGGGATCATGATGGCTGCCGATGGTGGTTGGGGTGAGCGATTGCAGCCCGATGCCATAGCGCCGCAAGGTCTCGGCCGGGGCGATGTGCGACACCGGCTGGGTGGAGGCGAGATAGTAATAAGCCGGCAACCCTTCAAACCGGGCGGCGTCGCGGTTGACCCATATCCCCGCCACCCGGTCCCGGCGGCGTACCGTCATGGGCTCGTCCGGGCCTCGCACGATCACCACGATGCCGCGGCCGGTCGCGCCTTGCGCCCGCTCTATGGCGCCGAACACCACGATGTCGGTGCCGGTATAGTTGGAGGTGATCTGGATCGTGTCCTGGCTGATGCCGGACACCAGTTCTTCCGCGAACGCATTCCCGCCCGAGCCGAAAGGCGAGGGCAAGACGCAAAAAAGTGCGATCAACAGCAGCGCGGCCAGCAACGCGCGCTTCATGGCACGCCCTCGGACAGGGAATAGACATCGGCCGGGCGCGCCACCAGTTGATAGAAAAGTCCGGCGCCCACCGCCAGCACCAGGCAGGCCAGCAGCAGGCGCAATTGCTCGCCGCGCAGCTTGGCACCGGCCCGCACTCCCAGCTGCGCGCCCACCACGCCGCCCGAGACCAGCAGCCCGGCCAGCACAATGTCCACGGCATAGTTGCTGGTGGCCTGCAGGACGGTGGTGATGGCGGTAACCGCGATGATCTGCACCAGCGAGGTGCCCATCACCACATTTGTCGGCATGCGCAGGATGTAGATCATGGCCGGCACGATGATGAAGCCGCCGCCGATGCCCATGATGGCGCTGAGCGCGCCCACCACAAAGCCGATGGTGATGGGCGGGATGACGCTGATATAGAGGCGCGACTGGCGAAAGCGCATCTTGAAGGGCAGGGCCTGGATCCAGCCGCGATTGACCAGCCGCCGGCTTGGAGTGACGCCGCAGCGATAGGCTTTCAGGCTGGCCAGGCTTTCGCGCAGCATGATGACGCCGATTGAGCCCAGCATGATCACATAGGTCAGCGCCACGATCAGATCCATCTGGCCCTGGCGGCGCATGGCCGAGAACAGCCACACGCCGAACAGGGTGCCAACCACGCCGCCGCCCAGCATCACTCCGGCCATGGTGAAGTCGATCGCGCGCTTCCTCCACTGCGCCAGAGCACCCGACATGGACGAGGCGGTGACATGGGAAAGGGTGGTGGCGACCGCAACGGTGGAAGGGATGCCGGTAAAGACCAGCAGCGGCGTCATCAGGAAGCCGCCGCCCACCCCGAACATGCCCGACAGGAATCCGACACCTGTTCCCAGCACGATGAGGAGCAGCCAATTGACCGACATCTCAGCAACGGGAAGGTAGAGTTCCATTGCACCCGAACATGCGCGCGCGCGCGTATAGGGTCAACGCAAAAAACCTTACGGAATCAGGCGAAATCGATGCCGGGGATCAGTCTGAAAATCAGCCGAGATCGCCGGGCTCAGGCGGCACATTGGCGCTGCGGTTCAGGGGCGCGGCATGGAAGGTCGCCGCCGACTTGTTGGCCGCAGCCTTGTCGGTATCGCTGAGCTGGGTCTGCAGCACGCCGATGCGCGCCTTGGATTCGGTGTCGCCCGCGGCGGCGGCGATGGAGTACCACTTGTAGGCGTCCAGCAGGCTTTGCGGCACGCCATCGCCGCGCTCGTACAGCACGGCCAGATTGAACTGGGAGTCCGACAGGCCCAGTGCGGCGGCCTTGGCGAACCAGCGGGCGGCTTCGGCCATGTTCTTCTTGCCGGTGGCGCCGCTGGCATAGGACACCGCCAGATTGTGCATCGCCTTGCGGTTGCCCTGGTTGGCGGCCATCTCGTACCAGTGCGCCGCCTTGGCGGCGTCGGCGGGAATGCTCTGGCCGCGCTCATACAGCGTGCCCAGGCGATACTGCGCCACGGCCTGGCCCTTTTCGGCTGCCTGGGTGAGGAACTTCACGCCATCGGGCAGGTTCACGGCCGAACCGTTCGTGCCGTCCAAGGCGCGCAGGCCGATGATGGTCAGCGCGATGGGGTTGCCGGCATTGGCCATCTGGATCACGCGATCCGGCGAAGGAACCTTCGCGCCGTCCGGCACGCGATTGACCGGGGCGCTGCGCACGTCGCGCTGCTGCAGCGGCATGGCGGTGCGCGGCGGATTGTCGGACTCGGCGGGCTCTGAACGCTCGGAGGTGAAATCATCCGCATTGCCGCCGGTGTCGCCCGGGGTGGAATGGGGCGCGACCACGAACTGGGTATCGTCGCGGCCAGGCGGGTCCGGGACGGTAAAGGTGGGACCATTGGGCTTGGCGCTGGTCTGTGCCGGCATCTTTGCGCGCTGGCTCAGCACCAGGGCGGCGGCGGCGGCCAGCACCACGATCAGCGCGACGATGGCGGGAATGACATAGCGGGGCTTGGCCTTTTCCGTGCCCTCGGCGGCCGCTTCCTTGCCCCAGCGGAATCCGCTCAGCCCGGCGCGGCGTTCGGTTTCGGCTTTCTCGGAGGCGGCGCG
>CAIUTH010000080.1 GCA_903902075.1 uncultured Alphaproteobacteria bacterium | reverse complement strand
ATATCGACGAAGTCGACAAGATCAGCCGCAAGTCGGACAATCCGTCCATTACCCGCGACGTGTCGGGCGAAGGCGTGCAGCAGGCCCTGCTCAAGATCATGGAAGGCACTGTCGCCTCCGTGCCGCCGCAGGGCGGGCGCAAGCATCCCCAGCAGGAATTCCTGCAGGTGGACACGACCAACATCCTGTTCATCTGCGGCGGCGCCTTTGCCGGCCTGGACAAGATCATAGCCCAGCGCACCCAGGGTTCCTCGATGGGCTTTGGTTCGAACCCCAAGGGGCCGGACGAACGCGGCACCGGCGAACTCCTGCGCGAAGTCGAGCCCGAGGACATGCTGAAGTTCGGCCTGATCCCCGAATTCATCGGCCGTCTGCCGGTCCTGGCCACCCTGAGCGATCTGCAGGAAACCGCGCTGATCGAAATCCTGACCCGTCCGAAGAACGCGCTGGCCAAGCAGTATATGCGCATGTTCGAGATGGAAGGCGTCAAGCTGCGCTTCCAGGAAGAAGCGCTGCACTCCATCGCCAAGCGCGCGATCATGCGCAAGACCGGTGCCCGCGGCCTGCGTTCCATCCTGGAAGGTATCTTGCTGGAGACCATGTTCGAACTGCCGACCCTGTCGGGTGTGCAGGAAGTGGTCATCACGTCCGATGTCGTGGATGGCAAGGCCCGCCCGCTCTACACCTATAGCGACAAGGCCGAAGCGCGCGAGAAAAGCGCCTCTTAATCGGTCTTTTCAGGAAATTGCATCGCCCGGCCCCGTGCCGGGCGATTGCATTTTGGGGCTATGCCATCGTCAGCAGGCCGCACCAGAACAGGATGCCGTGGCTGGTATCCACGTCGATCTTGCGCACGAAATCCAAGGTGCCGTTGGGCAAGATCTTGAAGATCGAAAAGCCCGCGCTGACGGTGCGCACGCCGCGGCCGTCCTGCACCAGGAGCGGGGTGGTGGCGGCGGCCACCAGCACCTTGCCGGCCGGATCGATGGTGAAGGTGCGCATCTCGAAGCCGCGCGCATCGATGCGCTGGGCCAGGCTGGGCTCGCCGGTTGCCGAATCGATATTCCAGACGACGATGCTGTTTTCGCCGCCGTTGGAGACTTTCTGGCCGTTCACCAAGGTGGTGCCCGAACCGCGATTGGTCTGGTAGACATGCTTGCCGTTGGGATGGACATGGATCGGTCCCACCGTCTGGCCGGGATGCCTGGCCTTGCCATCCTTGTCGAGAAGAGCGCTGCGCTGGAAGCGGGGAATTTCACTCAAGGTGCCGTCTTCCAGCAGCCAGTAGGTGTAGATCGAATTCTCGCGCTCCATCGAGACATAGACGAAGGGCTTGGTGGGATGAAAATCCAGGTGGCGCGGTCCAAAGTCCATGCCGCCGTTCAGGGTGACTTTCTGCGCCTGGCGCAACTGTCCGCCGGGCCGGATATCGAACACTTCGATCTGGCCCGGATCTTCGGCCTTGCCGCTGCCCACCACCCCGGGCGTGCGCGGCACCGGATCGTTGCCGCGGCTGCAGACGGTAATGGTGTTGTTGATCGGCGTTGCCCGCACCTGGTGGGCATAGATGCCGAAATCCAGCTTCAGATATTGCGGCACAGCCGCGCCGATGCCGCCATCCGGGCCGATGGGATGCACGGAAACCGAACTGGGATTGTTGTAGGCGACCAGGAGGAAATGGCCCTTGAGGTCGGTCGTGCAATGGACCGGCCGCACCGGCAGCAGCACCGGCTCGCCTTGCTGGGTCAGGCTGCCATCGGGCGCGACACGGAAGGCGAAGGCGTAGTGATTGGTATCGCTGCCGGCGACCCCGGCCGGGCCGCTGGGCGGCTGGCTGTTGCTGGCAATGACATAGAGAAACCGGCGCGAGGGATGCGGCCAGGCATATTGAATGTTGGCGGGCAGGGCGATGCTGCTGCGCAAGGTCAGCGACGCCGCATCCGGATCCAGGTCGTAGATCGCCAGGTTGGGCCCGGTTGCGGCATAGAAGGGAAGGGTGGTTTTGGCCTGCGCCGTGCCCGGCAGGGCTGCCGCGCCCAGCAATCCCGCAAAAGTCCGCCGATCCAGCATTTTTCCCCCGAATATAGTTTCCCGGCAAAATAGGACGCTGGGGCGGGCTGGGCAAATCGGTCACGACCTGGGGAAAAAACGGAATTCCCCGCGGGTTTTTGTGTGCAGCCCGGAACTTGGGGGGCGTTAAGCCCCTGCGCTGCCTTGAAACACACTGTTAGGGGGGCCACCTTACGGTATCCGGAGTCGGCCCGAATGTGTTGGGCGACTCTTTGTTTCAAAGGCTTCGCCCAGTTGGGGAAGCCGATTTGGGCCGGGCGTACCCCGGCAGGAGCACCAGTATGGCGGAAGACGCCAAGAAGAAAGACGAGACCACCGCCGAGCTGTCGCCCCCGGTTCTGCCGCTGCGCGACATCGTGGTTTTCCCGCACATGATCGTTCCTCTGTTCGTGGGCCGCGAAAAGTCGGTCCGCGCGCTTGAGGAAGTGATGAATGACGAGAAGCAGATTTTGCTTCTCACCCAGAAGAACGCCGCCGAGGACGACCCCACGGCCGAAGGCCTGCACACCATAGGGACGCTGGCCACCGTCTTGCAGCTGCTCAAGCTGCCGGACCAGACCGTCCGCGTGCTGGTCGAAGGCAAGTCCCGCGCCCGCGTCACCGGCTTCAATTCCCGCAGCGACTTCTTCCAGGCCACGGTCGAGAAGATTCCGGAAGGAACCGCGGCGGTCCCTGAATCCGAGGCGCTGATGCGCACGGTGAAGGCCAACTTCGAGCAGTACATCAAGCTGAACAAGAAGATCCCGTCCGAGACCCTGGCCGCGGTGGCGCAGATCGACGACCCGGCGAAACTCGCCGACACCGTCGCGTCGCACCTGTCGGTCAAGATCGGCGAGCGCCAGGCGCTGCTGGAAACCTTCGGCACCACCGAGCGGCTGGAGAAGATCCTTTCGCTGATCGAGGCGGAAATCGGCGTGCTGCAGGTCGAGCGCAAGATCCGTTCGCGGGTCAAGCGCCAGATGGAGAAGACCCAGCGCGAATATTACCTGAACGAGCAGTTGAAGGCGATCCAGAAGGAACTCGGCGAAGGCGAAGAAGGCCGCGACGAGATGAACGAGCTGGAAGACCGCATCCGCAAGGCCAAGCTCAGCAAGGAAGCGCGCGAAAAGGCTCAGGCCGAGGTCAAGAAGCTGCGCTCCATGTCACCGATGTCGGCGGAAGCCACGGTGGTACGCAACTATCTCGACTGGCTGCTCTCCCTTCCGTGGGGCAAGAAGAGCAAGGTCAAGCGCGACATCGTCGCCGCCGAGCTGGTGCTGAACGACGACCATTTCGGTCTGGAAAAGGTCAAGGAACGCATCCTGGAGTATCTGGCCGTGCAGCAGCGCGTCGGCAAGCTCAAGGGTCCGATCCTGTGCCTGGTCGGCCCGCCGGGCGTAGGGAAGACCTCGCTCGCCAAGTCCATCGCCAAGGCGACGGGCCGCGAATATGTGCGCATGAGCCTGGGCGGCATGCGGGACGAAGCGGAAATCCGCGGTCACCGCAGGACGTATATCGGCTCCATGCCCGGCAAGATCATCCAGTCCATGAAGAAGGCCAAGAGCAACAATCCGCTCTTCCTGCTGGACGAGATCGACAAGCTGGGCGCGGACTATCGCGGCGACCCGTCTTCGGCGCTGCTCGAAGTGCTGGACCCGGAACAGAACGCCACCTTCAACGATCACTATCTGGAGGTCGATTTCGACCTGTCGGACGTGATGTTCGTCACCACCGCCAACAGCCTGCACATGCCGCAGCCGCTGATGGACCGCATGGAGATCATCCGCATCCCCGGCTACACCGAGGATGAGAAGATCGAGATCGCCAAGCGCCACCTGATCCCCAAGCAGCGTAAGCAGCATGGGCTGAAGGAAGACGAGTGGAAGCTGAGCGACGATGGCGTGCGCGACCTGATCCGCTATTACAGCCGCGAAGCCGGCGTGCGTAACCTGGAGCGCGAGATCGCCAACCTGGCCCGCAAGGCAGTGAAGGAGATCCTGTCCAAGAAGGCCAAGTCGGTCGAGGTGACGTCCGAGAATCTGGGCACCTATGCCGGCGTGCGCCGTCACCGCTTCGGCGAGGCCGAGCTGGAAGACCAGGTCGGTGTCGTCACCGGTCTGGCCTGGACGGAAGTGGGCGGCGAAACGCTGACCATCGAGTCCGTGATGCTGCCCGGCAAGGGCCGCTTCCAGGCCACCGGCAAGCTCGGCGATGTGATGAAGGAATCGATCGACGCGGCGCGGTCCTATGTCCGCTCCAAGGCGACCAGCTTCGGCATCAAGCCGCCACTGTTCGACAAGATCGATATTCACGTCCACGTCCCCGAAGGCGCCACTCCCAAGGATGGCCCCTCGGCGGGCCTGGCCATGGCCACCTCGATCATCTCGGCGATCACCGGGATTCCGATCCGCCGCGATGTGGCGATGACCGGCGAAGTGACCTTGCGTGGCCGCGCATTGCCGATCGGCGGACTGAAGGAGAAGCTGCTTGCTGCCCTGCGGGCGGGGATCACCACCGTGATCATCCCCAAGGACAATGAGAAGGATCTCGCCGAAGTGCCCGACAATGTGAAGACGGGGCTGAAGATCGTTCCCGTCGCCACCATGGGCGAAGTGCTGGCGGTGGCGCTCACGCGCCAGCCCGAAGCCATCGATTGGGTGGAGCCGGAAGTGACGGCTGCCTTGCCGATCACCGACGGCGAGGACCCGGTCGTCACCCACTAACGGGCTTCCCACGAAGAACAGGGGCCCGGACTGTCCAGTCCGGGCCCTTTCTTTTGACCAAAAATCGTGGGTTCCAAGCCAAAAATCGCCCGATTCCGGGGTTTTTCGCCTTTACGCGGCCAAGCCCTGACCCATAGAGTCTGTGACAGCGGGAGAAGAATCGCGTCACGGCGCCCGGCCAGAGGCCGGTAGCGACCAGAGAAAAGGAACCTACGCCATGAACAAGAACGATCTCATCCAGAAGCTTTCGGATACCACGGGCCTGCCCAAGAACGACGCCGCCAAGGCCGTGGATGGGGTGTTCGATCTCATCGCCGCTTCGCTGAAGGCCGGTGACGAGGTTCGCCTGACCGGCTTTGGCGTGTTCGTCGTTGCCACCCGCGCCGGTGGCAAGGGCCGCAATCCCCAGACCGGCGAAGAAATCACCATCAAGCCGTCCAAGCAGCCGCGCTTCCGCGCCGGCAAGCAGCTCAAGGATTCCTTGAACTGAATTCCCACCTTAAATCCACGGTGTTGCCGCTGGCCCTTGTGTGGCTGGCGGTGCATGCCGTTCTGCTGGCCGCGATCCTCAGCCTCAAGTTCCTCACCGCCAAGGCCGTGCTGCTGATGGCGATGGCGGGCGGTTTGCTGTGGCTCATGCTGGGGTGCAAGCCGCGTCTTGCCTTGCCGCCGCCGCCCGGCATGGTATGAGGCCGCATCCGGGCGGTTAGCTCAGTTGGTAGAGCATATCGTTTACACCGATAGGGTCGGCGGTTCGAGCCCGT
>CAIUTH010000079.1 GCA_903902075.1 uncultured Alphaproteobacteria bacterium | reverse complement strand
TCGAACCTGTGACCTCTGCCTTCGGAGGGCAGCGCTCTATCCAGCTGAGCTACGGGTGCGGACGGCTGGGCCGTGCGGCAGGCTATAAAGAAAACGGGCCCGCCTTGCAAAGCGAGCCCGTTTTTTCGTGAAAATCAGGCCTTCAGGATCAGGTCTTGTTGCCCGCCAGCATGGGCAGGTGCTCAGCCAGATGGCCCAGGGCGCTGTCCGGCGACATGCCCAGGGATGATGCGATTTCCTGGATATGCTCCGGCGTCAGGGCCGACTTCAACTGGTCGATGCTGATCGGCTGGCCTTGGCCGCCGCCGGTCCAGGACGACACCAGGTTGCCCAGGCCCGAGGATTGAAGCTGGCCCAGCACGCCGGACAGGCCGCCCAGAGAAGAGTTGCCCAGCACGTTATTCAGAATGCCCTGCGCGCCACCTTCGGTGCCTTGCAGGATCGCGCCTTTGACGGCGCCGGCAACTTCATCGAACAGACCCATGACGTCTCCTGTTTGGCGATGCCGCCAAAACTACAGCCAGGTTGCGACGCCGCCGTGACCCGAGCAGGTGCCCTGGCGGTTCTTGTAGGTGACGGTGGTGCCGTCCTTGCACTTGGCCGAGCCGCCGGTGGGCGCCGCCATCTTCATGGAATCGGCGGCGGCGGCCTTGGGCTTGGCGGTCATGGCCATGCTCGCGGCCGGCGCGGGGGCGGCGGTGGCAGCAGCGGGCGCCTTCTTCATGCAGGTGCCCATGTAATCGGTGTACTTGGTCTTGCCCTTGTCGGCGGCCGGCATGGTTTTCCAGGTGGCGGCGCAGCTCTTCATGCTGGCCTGCTGCGGCGTGTCGGCAGCTTGGACGGGCGAGATGGCGGCAACGATGACCGCGGCGGCGAGAAGCAAACGCATGAAGACCCCCTTGCTGGTTGAACAGGCGTCAATCATCTGCCCGGCCCCGGGGGGCCGCAAGGCTGTTACCGAAATTTATTGCGCGAAGAAGGCCGCGATTGCGCCCCGCGCGGAAGCGGCGTCGGCAGCGCTGGGCAGGGTGGTGATCCCGGCATCCGGCAGTTGGGCGGCCAGCACCGGTTTCAGGTCGGGGCCCTCTTCCAGCGCCAGCACTGCCAGGGCGCAGACTTTTCGCAGATCCTCGGTGATCTCGGCCTTCAGCATGGCGGCCGGCCAGTTCGGATCGCCCGCCACCCCGGCAAAGGCGGCGGGGTCCAGGGCATGCACCAGCACCAGCCGCGCCTCCGGCGGGGGCGAGAGCCCCGCTTCCAGCAGCGCGACCAGGATGGCCGATCCCGAGGACCCGCGCGCCACCACCAGCACCGCCTTGGCGGCATCGCGGGGGCCAGTTGCGGCGCAATCCATGAACAGCGGCTTGCCGTCCGGGCTTTTGGCCGGATGCAGCCGCGCCACCGTATCCAAATGCGCATGCTCGCAGGCCGCGATGAAGGCGCGGCGGGCGTGGCGGTATGGGCTTTCGGAACGCTCGTGCATCATCCTAGTGTAGCGCAAATGTCCCTATTCGGCGTCCTGGAAGAATTGCGCAACCGGCCTATCGGCGACCAGGCGCCCCTGCGGGCGGCGCGCAAGGGCTTTCGCCAGCGCATCCCCATTACGCGCGACAATGAATTGTTCGGCGAGGCCGTGATCGAGGCGCGGGATGCGGGGCTTGCCGGCGAGAATTTCTATGCCAGCGCCCGCAACCCGCCCTACTGGCACCGGGTGGAAGGCGCCACCGACAAATTGTGGCTGCGCGAAAGCGTGGTGGAAAAACTGGCGCGGGTGAATGGGCGCATCGCATCGGCGGGGCTGGAGCTGTTTGTGTTCGACGCCTGGCGGCCGCACGAGGTGCAGGCCTATTTCCATGACGTGTGGATGCCGCGCGAATTGCAGCGCCGCGATCCGTCTCTGAACGGTGCCGCGCTGACCGAGGAAGTGGAACGCTACTGGGCCGCGCCGTCGGACAGCCCGGACTCGCCTGCGCCGCATGCGACCGCGGCGGCGGTGGACCTGACGTTACGCTGGAAGGATGGCGAGGCGCTGTGGATGGGATCGCTGTTCGACGACGTCACGGCGCTGGCCAATCGCGACCGCTTCGAGGATCTCGATGCGCAGAACTTTTCCTTCTCCGACCAGGAAGCGCGCGCCAACCGCCGGCTGTTGCACTGGCTGATGAGCGAAGAAGGCTTTGCCGGCCATCCCGACGAATGGTGGCACTTTTCTTGGGGCGACCAGATGTGGGCGGCCCTGACGGCTGCGCCTGCTGCGCATTACGGGCTGGCTTCTATTCCAAAGTGAGGAGTGGCGCGCGGTATGCGCGTGAGCAGGTCCTGTGGACCTGCGAAAACGACGAACGCCGCGAGCTTGGGCGAGCGGCCGGGCAACTACTCCAGTATCGGTCGAAAAGCCCCGTCCCAATTCTCGCCCGGCGGGTGCTTTTCGTAATAGGTGATGCGCGCCAGGTGCAGGTCGTACATCTTCTGGCTGGCACCCGACAGGCGGCGGCATTGCGCGATCAGGTCGCGCGCCATCTGCCAATGCTGCTTGCGGATGGCCTGGAAGATGTGATCGTGGAACACGGTCAAAGCGCGGAACTTGGGTGAGGCGCGCGCCACCGGATTGCCCATGATGGCATACAAGGTTACGGGCGGATCGCTGGCGCCGGCCGCGATGGTGTCCACTTCCAAAAAAGCAAAGCCGCGCTCGGCCTGCCGCCGCGTTTCATCGGCCACGATCAGCGCCGGGCCATATTGATGCGACAGCGCCTGGATACGCTGCGCCAGGTTCACCGCATCGCCATTGACGCTGTAGACCATGCGCCCATAGCCGCCATAACCGCCGGCGATCACCGGGCCGGTGGCCACGCCGACACCGATTTCCACCTGCGGCGGCAGCTCGCCATCCCGGTGCTGCTGCGCCAGCTCCTCGGTGACGCGGGCCGACATGATCGTCATGCCATTGGCCGCCTCGCAGGCATGCAGCGCATGATCGGCATCATCCAGCGGCGCGTTCCAGAAGGCGGCAAAGCCATCGGCGGTCAGCCGGTCGATGGTGCCGCCATGCGCCAGCGCCTGGTCGATAAGCGGTGACAGCGCTTTTTGCATCAGGCTTGTGAAGCCTGCCGCATCGTCCTTGTAGGCCGCGGCCACGCCTGCCAGCCCGCGCACGCCGCACACCAGATAGGAGATGGTGCGGGTTTCCCCTTCCAGTTTCAGCAGGCTGGGGCGGCGGGCGATTTTCTCGATTGTTGCGCGCGGCAGGGAATCGGAAAAGGCCATGCGCAGCCCGGCATAGGCCAGCCGCATGTCCTGGATCCAAACCGCGGCGCCCGCGCCGAAGGCCAGCACCAGGAACAGGATCGGGGTCGCTGCGTCCGCCAGCAGGCCATGCGCGGCATAGAGATACCAGGACCCTGCTGCCCCTGCTGCCGACACTGCCATCACCAGCGCCGCCGGCCAGCCCAGCCCAAAGCGCAGCAGTGCGATCATTGCCGCGCCCAGCACCATCAGAGCCAAGGCTTCCAGGATTCGCGCCCAGGCGGGACGCACCAGCATGCCATGGCCCGCCAGGTTCTCGATGCTTTCGCTGATCACGCTGGCGACACTGGCGGGCCCCAGCGGCGTCCTGATCACCTGGCCTTCGGCGCCGATCACCACTACCGCACCTTTGACCGGCACCGCCGCCAGCGCATTGGGATTGAGCATGCGCTCGGAGACATTGGCGGCGTAATGCAGCCGCATGCGCCCGCTGCCGTCGGTAGGCGCGGTTCCGGCCGATGTTTCCAAGCCCGCGATGCCGGTGCCGGTGAGAAAGGTGAGGGGATCGCGCTCGTTGCTGGTGACGGTGATGTCGGGCGCGGCCGAGGTCACCCGCAGAACTTCGGCCGCCATGCCGGGCACAAGCGTGCCCCCCAGCTGGAACACCAGTGGGATACGGCGCAGCACGCCGTCGCTGTCCGGGATCAGGTTGATGGCGGCTGATCCGGCGGCGTTGTTTTCCAGCACGCTCTGCGCTCCCGCCGCGGCGCCAAAGCGCGGCAGATGACCAAAGGGATTGGCCGTGCCGCGATAGACAAAGCGCGCCTTGATGTGGGGCGGGCGCCCCGCCGTGCCCAGTACCACCGGCACGATCACCCTGGCCTGGACGATTTCCGCCGCCAGGTCGTGTCCCGGTTCCGGCAGCCGGGTCAGGGCGGCGCGCGCCGCGTCACTGCCGGGCGGCAGGCGCGCCGCCATGCTTTGCGGCGATGCCGCCCCTTCCATCGGCGCGGTCAACACGATGGCCTTGGCGCCCTGGGCGGCCAGGGTGCGCGTCACCTTCACCAGCGTGTCTTCGTCCAGCGAGGAAAGTTCCAGCGCGCGGACGGCCAGGCGCCCATCAACAAAAGGGCGGGCGGCATGGCGCTGGAAGGCGTCGAACAAAAGGTTGCTGGCCGTGCCTTCGATCCCCAATCCATCGAACAGGATGACGGCAACGCCCAGCGCCAGGATCAGCGCGGGCGCCAGCCAGACGGAAAGCGGGCGGGTCCAGGTCGCCGGGGGTTTGGAAGAATCCATGCCCGGGCGACACTATTAGCGTTAATGCCACGGAGCTAGCCGCAGACGGAGGGGGTCACTTGGTGGTGACGCGGATCGCGATCTGGGCCAGCAGGACTTGGGCGCCCTTTTTCTTCAGGGCGCGGTCGGTCACCGCCTGCAGCCGGGCGGCGATCACGCCGACATCGGGCTGCGCATCGGTGCGCACCACATTGGCGGTGAAGGTCATCAGGTTGCGGATATAGGCGTCACGCAGCACCGGCATGGAGCGGCTGACTTCCTTGTGCAATTCCTCGTTGGGAATATCCAGGCCCACGCCCACCATCAGCATCCCGGCGGGCCGGTTGTCGGCCACGATGGTGGTGTAGATCGGATCCACCATGATGTAGCTCTTGGACTGGGTGGTTTTGTGCTCTGGCGCTTTTTGGGCTTTCTCGCCATGCTCCGCGGCATGTCCGGGCAGGGCCGCCAGGGCAATAGCAATAACAGCCAAGAGCGTAGGGCGCAGCATGGCGTCAGTAAGCGCCGGATTGGTAAATCGAATTTTAACGGGAGCGCGAAATGACCAAACAGGGTTTGATGATTTCCATCTTTTCCGCGAGTTTCCTGGCCGCCGGGGCCGTTTTGGCCGCCGACCATCCGGGCCAGAAATTCCAGATTTCCCCCACGTCCCTGGCCAAGCCCTATGCCACCCCCGCAGCCGGCAATGAGCCTGCCACCATCCCGCGCCCGGCCGGCACCATGCCGGAAGTTCCCAAGGGCTTTGCGGTATCCGTGCTCGCCGACAATCTCAGCTCGCCCCGCTGGATGGCGGTGGCGCCCAATGGCGACATCTTCCTGGCTGAGCCGGGCGGCGACTACAAAGCCCGCTCCGGCGGCAAGATCACCGTGCTGCGCGACACCAATGGCGACGGCAAGGCCGACCAGCGCTTTACGTTCCTTCCGGGCTCGGCAGGGTTTGTCTATCCGCACGGCCTGGCCTTCCATGCCGGCTATCTCTATGTCGGCGATGTCCGGGGCATCTGGCGCTTCCCCTATACGGACGGCCAGACCAGCGCCGGAAAGCCCGAGAAAGTCACGTCCAAGGTCGCGGACCTGCAGCCCAAGAACGGGCACATCACCCGCAACATCGCCTTTGCGCCGGATGGTTCGCTCTACCTGGCGCTGGGCTCCCGCGACAACATCTCGGACTACAAGCCCGGTGCGCAGGTCTTCAAGATCAACGCCGATGGCAGCATGGGCGAGTTCGCCAGCGGCATCCGCAATCCCGTCGGCATCGCCTTCGCACCGGGCACCAGCGATCTGTATGTAGTCACCAACGAACGCGACGGGCTGGGCGACGAGCTGCCGCCGGACTATCTGACCAGCGTCAAACCGGGCGGGTTCTACGGATACCCTTATGCCTATATCGGCAAGAATCCGGACCCGGTCTGGGGCGCCAAGGCGCCGGCCGGCAAGGTTGCCTCCACCATCACCCCAGACGTGTTGTTCCATGCCCATAGCGCGCCGACGGGCCTGGCTTTCTATACCGGGTCCAATTTCCCCGCCGACTACAAGGGCGACGCCTTTGTCTCACTGCACGGCTCGTGGAATGCAGGTAATCCCACCGGCTACAAGGTGGTGCGGGTGCATTTTGCAAACGGCAAGCCGGTGAACGGCTATGAGAACTTCGCCACCGGCTTCTGGAACGGCCTGGGCGACAGCGGTCAGCCTGCCAAGGTCTGGGGCCGCCCGGTCGGCCTGGCGGTGGCCAAGGACGGCAGCCTGCTCATCGCCGATGACGTGGCGAATGTGGTGTGGCGGGTGACGTATACGGGAAAGTAGGTTTCGGTTCGGAACACCCATCCCCGAAGGGATGGTGGAGCTGAGCGGAATCGAACCGCTGACCTCCTCATTGCGAACGAGGCGCTCTCCCAACTGAGCTACAGCCCCGAACCGGTCGCCCCAGCTGCGCCGGGGAGGCGGGTTTGTAGGGATCAGGCCTTTCCCCTGTCAAGCGGCCCTGATTTTCGGGCTTTTCCGGCACGGTTCCCCCCGGTACAAGGTTGCCTATGCTGAACCCCATCGCCGCCCTGCTGATCGAAGTGCTGGAAATCTACAAGTGGATCGTGATCGCCGCGGTGATCGTGTCCTGGCTGACGGCCTTCAATGTCATCAACCAGTACAACCAGTTTGTCCGCACCCTGTTGCGCATCCTGATCGCCCTGACCGAGCCGGTATTCCGTCCCATCCGCAAGGTGGTGCCGGCAATCGGCGGCTTGGACCTGTCGCCCATCATCGTCTTTGTGATCATCTGGTTCCTGCAATACTCGATCACCTGGGCGTCGTTCCGCTACGGATTATAAGCGATGGTGGGCACGGTCATTGACGGCAAGGCCAGCGCCGCAAAGCTGCGCGAAAAGATCGCCGCCTATACCGCCGAACTGAAAGCCAAACATGGCTTGCAACCAGGGCTTGCCACCGTGCTGGTGGGCAGCGATCCGGCGTCGGAAGTTTACGTCAAGAACAAGCGCAAGACCGCCGAGGCGATCGGCTTCAAGTCGGTGCATGTCGAACTGCCCGCCGATGTCAGCCAGGACGAACTGATCGCCCGGGTGAAGGCGCTGTCCGCCGATCCTTCGGTGCACGGCATCCTGGTGCAGTTGCCGCTGCCAAAGCATCTGGACGAAAACGCGGTGCTGGATGTGCTGGACCCCGCCAAGGACGTGGATGCACTGACGCCCAAGAATGCCGGCCTGCTGTTGTCGTGCCGCGCCCATCTGGTCAGCTGCACGCCATCGGGCGTGATGCTGCTGCTGAAGGAATATATGGGCGACATCACGGGCAAAGAGGCGCTGGTGATTGGCCGCTCGCTGTTGTTTGGGAAGCCCGCGGCGCAATTGTTGCTGGCCGCCAACGCCACTGTCACCATGGCCCATTCGCGGTCCAAGGATCTGCCGGGGCTGGCGCGCCGCGCCGATATATTGGTCGCCGCAATCGGTAAGCCGGAATTCGTCAAGGCCGACTGGGTCAAGCCCGGGGCGGTTGTGATCGATGTCGGCATCAATCGCGTCGATGCGGGCGACGGCAAAACCAAACTGGTTGGTGACGTGGATTACGAAGCGGCGAAAGAAATCGCGGGCGCCATCACCCCGGTGCCCGGCGGCGTCGGCGCCATGACGATTGTCTGCCTGATGCACAACACGCTGATCGCCGCCTGCTCGCAGAACAATCTGCCGCTGCCGACCGCACTTTAGATTTTTTGGCGCAACTCTTTCGCCAGCTGATCCGGCGAGATCGCTTCATCATAGAAGCTGATCAACTTGCCGTTCGGGCCCATCAGGTACAGCACCGATGAATGATCCATGCCGTAGGCGCCCTTTTCCAAAGGCTTCTTCACGGCATAGACGCGGTACTTCTTCTCGACATCTTTGATGGCATCGACGCTGCCGGTCAGGCCGACAAAGCTGGGGCCGAAGGCTTTCATGTAATCGGCCAGCACCTGGGACGTGTCTCGCTCAGGATCGATGGTGATGAAGACCGGCGTTACGCGCCGCGCATCGCCGCCCAGCTTGTCCAGCGCCTGGGCCATCACCGCCAGGGTGGTGGGGCAGACATCGGGACAGAAGCTGTAGCCGAAATAGATCAGCATGTAGCGCCCCCGATAGTCGGCATCGGTCACGGTCTTGCCGGTCTGGTCGATCAGCTTGAACGGTCCGCCGACATCGGCCTGGCCGGTCACCACACTCTTGCCCAGCCCGGGCACATTCTCGCTCTCATGCCACAAAAGGCCGCCGGCCAGCGCCGCGACCAGCAGCAGATAGGGGAGCAGGGCTTGCTTGTTGCGCAACATGGGCAATGCTCTAATCCCGTTACGCAAAACAGGGAAGTCACTTTTGGCGCGCAACGACATGGCACGGGGTTTCGCCCAGAGCGTGGGCGCCGGCGGCCGGGTGCGGCTGCGCACCCTGTCGAACCTGCGCTGGCTGGCCATTGCCGGCCAGTCGGCGGCCCTGTTCCTGGTCTATTTCGCGCTGGGCTACAGCCTGCCTATTCTGTATTGCACCATCGCCATCGCGGTCAGCGCCGCGCTGAATATCGCGCTGGCCTTGCGCTATGCGCCGTCGCACCGCTTGACCAACCGCGAAGCCACCTTCTATCTCGCCTTCGACGTGTTGCAGCTGGCGGCGCTGCTGTATCTGACCGGCGGCATCGCCAATCCCTTCGCCCTGATGTTCGTGGCCCCGGTGGTGATCGCGGCGGCCACCCTCAACCTGGGCAATGTCCTGATTCTGGCCTTCATTGCCTTTGCCTCGGTGTCGCTGATCGCGGTGGTGCACAAGCCGCTGCCCTGGCCCGAAGGCGAGGCGCTGCTGCTGCCCCAGCTTTACCAGGCGGGCATCTGGACGGCGCTGGTGATCGGCATCGGCTTTACCTCCGTCTACGCGTGGCGCATCGCGTCGGAGTCTTCGCGCATGTCGGCGGGCCTGGCCGCCACCCAGCTTGCTCTGTCGCGCGAACATCGTCTTGCGGCGCTGGGCGCACTGGCCACGGCGGCGGCGCATGAACTGGGCACGCCGCTGGGCACCATCGCAGTGGTGGCGCGGGAACTGGAACGCTCCTTGCCGCCCGGCTCAACCGATGTTGAAGACGTCAAGCTGCTGCGCGAGCAGGCCGAGCGTTGCCGCACCATCATCGCGCGACTGGCCAATCCCGAAGAGGCCATGCTGGGCGCCACCGCCCGTCTGCCATTGGGCCCCTTTCTGGATGACGTGGTCTCCGCCCATCGCGGCGAGGACATCGAGATCCGCGTCACCATCACCCCGCCATCGGCCGACAGTGCGGTGCCCCAGGTGTGGCGGGCGCCCGAGCTGCTGCATGGCCTCAGCAACCTCATCGAGAATGCCGCCGACTTCGCCCATTCTCTGGTGGCGGTGGATGCCCGCTGGGACGATCAGTTCCTGCATATTTCCGTGGCCGATGATGGGCCGGGCTTTGCGCCCGAAATCTTCGTCACCTTGGGGGAGCCCTACATCACCTCGCGGCCGGGCCGTAACGCCCTGGGCGAGAATGAAATGGGCCCCCAGGGTTCCCTGGATGAGCATGAAGGCATGGGGCTTGGCTTTTTTATCGCCAAGGTCCTGCTGGAACAGACCGGCGGGGTGGTTAAGGCCGAGAACCCGCAAGCAGGCGGGGCGCAGGTTTCCATGCGCTGGGCGCGCGGGGTCATTGACGGGCCCCAGCCGCCGAACCAGGCCGAACTGACCTGAAGTGTTTGACCGCTTGTCAAAAGTGACCTAAAGCGCCCCCATAATGAGTGACGAGAAGACTCTCCTGCTGGTCGAGGACGACCGTCCCCTGCGCGAACGCCTGGCCCGGGCCATGGAAGCCCGCGGCTTTACCGTCACCCAGGCGGAGTCGGTGGCGGAAGGCAAAGCCCGCGCCAAGGAGGCCCCGCCCGCCTACGCCGTGGTCGACCTGAAGCTGGATGACGGCAATGGACTCGATGTGGTCGAGACCCTGCACACCATCCGCCCCGAAAGCCGGGTGGTGGTGCTGACCGGCTTCGGCAATATCGCCACCGCCGTGGCGGCCGTGAAATACGGCGCGATCGATTACCTTCCCAAGCCCGCCGATGCCGACGACATCCTGGCGGCGCTGATGGCGACGCCGGGCTCCAAGCCCAAGCCGCCGGAAAATCCCATGTCGGCCGACCGGGTGCGCTGGGAACATATCCAGCGCGTCTATGAACTGTGCGGCCACAATGTTTCCGAGACGGCGCGCCGCCTCAATATGCACCGCCGGACGCTGCAGCGGATTCTGGCGAAGCGCTCGCCGCGATAGGCTTCCTTCCGAACAGCGGCGCGGTTTTCAGCAGCGCCAGCGCCAACAGCATCGTTGCCGCCCCCGCCACCATGTCCACCAGGTAATGCCCGCCAAAGAATGGCACGGCGCACAGCATGATGATGTTCAAACTCGTGATCGCGGCGCTGATGATCCCAGTTTTGCGGAAGGCCCAGCAATAGGCCAGCGCCATCGCGGTGTGGAAGGAGGGGAAACTCACCACCCCCGTCATGCCGGATAGTGCGAAATGCAAATCGCGTCCCGACAGCAGATGCTGCATCACCGGCACGAAGCCATTGTCGGTCTGGATATTGTAGAACTTGGATGGTCCCAGCGCAGGAAACAGCACCGCGCCCGCGCAGGCCAGCAAGCCTGTCAGCAGGAACAGCCAGAACATGTCGCGCAACTGCTGCTTGGCATCCATCAGTCCCAGCAGCAGTCCAAAATACAGGCCCTGATAGACAAGACTGCCATAGGCAATGCCCAACAGGGCCGCCAGCGCCGGATGGGCATGGACGAACTGGTATCCGGCCAGCCAGTCAAATCCCAGCGCCCGGTCCATCGCCATCAGTCGCGCATCCACCAACGGACCGGCGGACGCCAGGCACAGATAGGACAGGGCGCAGATGGCGGTGGAGGCCGCCAAGGTCAGCGCGAAATATTCGGCCATCAACCCGCCGCGCCGCACCGCGAAGGCGCGCAACGCGAAGGTGATGCTTAATGCCAATCCCAGGATCAGAAAGTCTCGCGGCGCGGCGATGAAATCGAGATGGATATGGGCCGCCCAGGCGGCATCCAACAGCGCCAGCACGCCAAGAGCGCACCATTCTGGCACAAAATCGCTTGTGAAAAGGCGTTTTTCCCGTCCCATGAGCGGGACATTGCAAAGCCTTCACCAGCCGCTGGGCTCAGCGCTTAACCGTCTTTTTCTTTGCCGCCTTCTTGGGGCGCCGCTTGATGGGCGGCATGGCGGCCAGCTGCGCGGCGCGGCCCATTAGCATGTCCTTCAGCACCGCCTTGGTCAGCGCCGACAGGCGGATCAGCACAAAGGGGAACTTGCGATAGTGATCGGTGATGTAGAAAAGCCCGGGTTCGGCCTCCAGCATCATGTCGCGCATTTCCATCGACCCGACCTGCAGCGTAACGGCGTCTTCCTTGTGATGGGTCTTGGCCAGGAAACGGTCATGGATAAAGACCGAAGGCTGGTTGAACCACAGCCGCTCGTCCGTGCCGGGAATCGACAACATGATCTTGCGGGCTTCTGCTTTACTCAACATCGGGAATGACCAATCCGGGCGTCTGTGACAGCGCTATCGCGTCCAGATTGCGCGACAGCCGCTCCGCCGCGCAACGCGCGAAACTGATGGTGACGGCCTTGCGCCGGCTAGCGTGCAGCGACTGCACCTCGGCTTCCTTGATGATCGAGCCGCCATAGCGGTCGGCAACAATCAGGCCCGTCTGGTGCGGCACATGCTCGGGCGGAAAATCCGGCGGAATGGCGAAATAGAACAGGTCGCAGTAATCGAGGTATTCCGGCCATTTGCCGTCACCGCGCAGATCGGCCAGCGCCACCTTGATCTCCACCCCCAGCATCTCGCCGCCTGGGCCGATGGCGGCGACATCCAGCCGCCGTCCATTGGGCAAGGTGAATTCCAGGATGGGCGAGTAGCCTTCTTCGAGCAGAAGGCGGCTCACCCCGCGCGCGACTTCTGCGGCGGTGGAAGAAGAGATCATTTCAAAAATCACCATGGGCGGCCTTGAGCCGCCCATCCAGAGTCAAAGTCTCGATCTTAGTTTGGGACTCTGGATGGCCGGGTCAAGCCCGGCCATGAAGAGTGGTTAGAGCGATCCCTTGCTCGAAGGCGATGCGCCGTCCAGCCTGTCATCCACCGTGATCGCCTGGCGCAGCGCCCGCGCCAGACCCTTGAAGCAGGTCTCGACGATGTGATGGCTGTTGTCGGCGTACAGGTTTTCGATGTGCAGGCACGCCCCGGCATTCTGGGCGAAGGCCTGGAACCATTCCTTGAACAGCTCCGTGTCCATTTCCCCCAGCTTGGGCTTGGGGATGGTCACCTTCCAGATCAGGTAAGGCCGGTTGGACAGGTCCAGCGCCACGCGGGTCAGCGCCTCGTCCATCGGGATCAGGGCCGAGCCGAAACGGGTGATGCCGGCAAAATCGCCCAGCGCCTGTTTGACCGCCTGGCCAATGACAATCGCGGTGTCCTCGGTGGTGTGGTGGTAATCGACATGCAGGTCGCCGGTGGCGCGCACCTTCAGGTCGATCATGGAGTGGCGGCTGAAGCTCTCCAGCATATGGTCCAGAAAGCCGATGCCGGTATCAATGTCGCTGTCCCCGGTCCCGTCCAGGTCCAGGGAGACGGCGATCTCGGTCTCGCGGGTCTTGCGTTCGACGGTGGCGGTGCGCATGCGATCTTCTTTCAACAAACTCAGGCCCGCCCCCCCTGCGCGCGCGGTAGCGCCCAGGCGGGGGAGGTGCCCGTAGCACCGTTAGGCGCGAAGGGCGGAGGGGGTCAATAAAGGCTGTATAGCAGGGGGTTCCCCCAGCGTGAATCCCATATGATGCCAAAGCATATGTCATAATTGACATATGCGGTTGACCCCCCGGTCAAAGCCTGTAAGAAAGCCCCTCCGCAAAAGTTAAGGGTCCCAAATGGCGCGCTCCGACTATCTGTTCACCTCCGAAAGTGTTTCGGAAGGTCATCCCGACAAGGTCGCTGACCGCATCTCCGACGAGGTGGTGGATCTGTTCTTCCGCGAAGGCCCCAAGGAAGGCATGAGCCCCTGGGACATTCGCGCCGCCTGCGAAACTCTTTGCACCACCAACCGCGTGATCATCGCGGGCGAAACCCGCGGCCCCAAGAAGGTGCAGGCCGGTGACGTGGAAGACGTCGCGCGCAAGGCCATCAAGGATATCGGTTACGAACAGGAAGGCTTCCATTGGCGCAACGCCAATGTCGAAGTGTTGCTGCATGCCCAGTCGGCGCATATCGCCCAGGGCGTGGACGCGTCCGGCAACAAGGACGAAGGCGCGGGCGACCAGGGCATCATGTTCGGCTATGCCTGCCGCGAAACCCCGGCGCTGATGCCGGCGCCGTTGTTCTACAGTCATAAAATCCTGGAATTGCTGGCCAAAGTGCGCAAGTCGGGCAAGGAAGCCACTCTCCTCCCCGACGCGAAATCGCAGGTCACCTTGCGCTATGCGAACGGCAAGCCGGTCGAAGCCACCCAGATCGTGCTGTCCACCCAGCATGCGCATGAAAGCCAGACCAGCGCCGACATCCGCGCCATCGTGGAGCCTTACATCCGCGAAACGCTGCCCAAGGAATGGATCAACGACAAGACCGTGTGGCACATCAATCCCACCGGCTCGTTCGTGATCGGCGGTCCGGACGGCGACTGCGGCCTCACCGGCCGCAAGATCATCGTCGACACCTATGGCGGGGCGGCCCCGCATGGCGGCGGCGCGTTCTCGGGCAAGGACTCCACCAAGGTGGATCGCTCGGCGGCCTATGCCGCGCGCTATCTGGCCAAGAATGTGGTGGCCGCCGGCCTTGCCGACCGCTGCACCATCCAGCTCGCCTACGCCATCGGCGTGGCCGAGCCGCTGTCGGTCTATGTCGACCTGCACGGCACCGGCAATGTGGAAGAAGCCAAGCTGGAAAAAATCCTGCCCCAGGTGATGAACCTGAAGCCCCGCGGCATCCGCGAGCATCTGGACCTGAACAAGCCCATCTTCGCCCGCACCTCGGCTTATGGCCATTTCGGTCGCGAGCCCGATGCGGATGGCGGCTTTTCCTGGGAAAAGACCGACCTGGCCGCCCAGATCAAGGCGGCGCTTTCGTAAGAGGTCTGTTTGCATACCCAACCGCCGTCCTGCATCCGCAGGGCGGCGGTTGTGCTTTAAAGGGCCTGATGGACACTCCGGATCATCCTGATAGCCACCGGCGCAAGCTGTATGGCCGGCGCAAGGGCCCCAAGCTGTCGGCGCGGCAGGCGGGCTTGCGCCAAACACTGTTAGGCGAGCTGGCCTATACCCCGGGTCCCGACCCCCTAAGCCAGTTTCCGAACAGCGTTCAGGAGGTGTGGCTGGAGGTCGGTTTTGGCGCTGGCGAGCATCTGGTCTGGCAGGCGGCCCAGCATCCGCAGGTCGGCCTGATCGGCGCAGAACCCTACCAGATGGGCATGGCCAAGTTATTGACCAAGCTGGAAGAAATACAACTGAACAATGTTCGGCTTTATGAAGGGGATGGGTCGGAAATCATCCAGGCCTTACCGGATGCCAGCCTGGGGCGGTTCTTTTTGCTGTTCCCCGATCCTTGGCCCAAGACCCGGCATCACAAACGGCGTTTCCTGCAGATGGAGATGCTGGACAGCCTCGCCCGGGTGCTCAAGCCGGGGGCGGAACTCCGCTTTGCCACTGACGACAAAAGCTATCTGCCCTATGCCCTGGAGCGGTTGATGGCCCATCCCGGCTTTGAATGGCTGGCCCAAGGCCCCGCCGACTGGAAAAGCCGGCCCGCCGACTGGCCGCCAACCCGTTATGAAACAAAGGCGATCCGGGGGCTGCCGACCTTCCTCCGCTTCGCGCGAAGGGCTAAAATCGCGGCATGAAAAAACCCGGCCCCGATGACGACGACTATGTTCGCCCCATCTACCGCACCAGCTTTGGCGAATACGCCATCGTCGCGGTGGCGGCCTGCTGCACTCTGGCTCTTATCCTGATGATGGTCCTGCCCTCGCCCTTCGCCAAATATGAAAAAGCCAAGGCCAAGGCAGCCCTAGAAACCCGCGAAAAGGCCCTGGCAGCCCCGATTCCGGGGGGAGAAGTCAGCGTCGGCATTGCCCCGGCGGCGCGGAAATAACGCTGCCCGGCTTGAATAAAGCCTGCTTGGGGCGTAAATAGCCGCCAATCCCAAACAACAAGACGTGTTGTGTGGCAGTCCGAAAGGGCCGCCGCGGGCGAAAGGCTTTTGTTTTTGACAGTCGTTGCGGCATCGCATCTTGAACCTGTGTTTGAACCCGTGATTGAAAAAGCGGGCTTCAAGCTTGTGCGCCTGCGCATGATGGGCGCCGCCGCCAAGACCCTGCAGGTCATGGCCGAGCGCCCCGATGGCAGCATGGATGTCGAAGGCTGTGCCGCGCTCAGCCATGCGCTGCTGGATTTCATCGAGGCCGAAGATCCGATCGAAGGCGAATATGAGATCGAAGTCTCCTCGCCCGGCATCGACCGGCCGCTGACCCGTCCGATGGATTTTTCGCGCTGGAGCGGCCACGAAGCCAAGATCGAGCTTGCCGCGCCCGTGGACGGCCGCAAGCGCTTTCGCGCCACGCTTTTGGGGCTGGATGGCCAGGATGTTCGCATCCGTGACACTTCCATCGGCAATGATGAAATCCGTTTTCCGTTTCGCGCCATCGCCAACGCGAAGCTCGTGCTCACCGACAAGCTTATCAACGAACATTCAAAGACGCGCACCATAGCGCAACAGGAGAAGTAAAATGGCAGGTATTGTGGCCGCCAACCGGCTGGAACTTTTGCAGATTGCCGACGCCGTCGCGCGCGACAAGTCCATCGACAAGCAGGTGGTCCTGACCGCGATGGAAGAGGCGATGCAGCGCGCCGCCAAGGCCCATTACGGCACCGAGAACGACATCAAGGTCGATATCGATCCCAAGACGGGCGAGACCCATGTCTCGCGCTATCTGCACGTCGTGGAGATGGTCGAGAACGACAAGACCGAGATTTCCCTGGTCGACGCGCGCAAGCGCAACCCGGATGCGCAGATCAGCGACATCATCGCCGAAACCCTGCCGCCGGTGGATTTCAACCGCATCAATGCCCAGAACGCCAAGCAGGTGATCGTGCAGAAGGTGCGCGACGCCGAGCGTGAGCGCCAGTATGACGAATACAAGGACCGCATCGGCGAAGTGGTGCATGGCGTGGTCAAGCGTTCGGAGTTCGGCTCGGTCGTCGTGGACCTGGGCAAGGCCGAAGGCGTTGTCCGCCGTGACGAGATGATCCCGCGCGAATCCTTCCGCGCCGGCGACCGCATCCGCGCCTATATCTATGACGTGCGCCGCGAAACCCGCGGGCCGCAGATTTTCCTGTCGCGTTCGCATCCACAGTTCATGGTGCGCCTGTTCGCCCAGGAAGTGCCGGAAATCTATGACGGCGTGATCGAAATCCGCGCTGTGGCGCGCGATCCGGGCAGCCGCGCCAAGATCGCCGTGATCAGCAAGGACAGCTCCATTGATCCGGTCGGCGCCTGCGTCGGCATGCGCGGCGTGCGCGTGCAGGCGGTGGTGCAGGAACTGCAGGGCGAACGCATCGACATCATCCCGTGGAACGGCGAAGCGGCGACCTTCATCGTCAATGCATTGGCCCCCGCCGAAGTCACCAAGGTGGTGCTGGACGAAGACACTCACCGCGTCGAGGTGGTGGTGCCGGACGAACAGCTCAGCCTGGGCATCGGCCGCCGCGGCCAGAATGTGCGCCTGGCCTCGCAGCTCACCGGTTGGCAGATCGACATCCTGACGGAAGCCGAGGAATCGGAACGCCGCCAGAAGGAGTTCACCACCCGCACCGCACTGTTCATGGAATCGCTGGACGTGGACGAAACCGTCGCCCAGTTGCTGGCTTCGGAAGGCTTCGCCACCATCGAAGACGTGGCCTATGTCGATCTGGGCGAACTGGCGCAGATCGAGGCGTTCGACGAAGAGACCGCCCAGGAACTGCAGAACCGCGCCATCGAACACATCGAAGCCCGCAACAAGGAGCTGGACGACAAGCGCCTGGCGCTGGGCGTCACCGATGACGTGCTGGACGTGGACGGCATCACCCCCGCCATGGCCGTTGCGCTGGGCGAACATGACGTCAAGACGCTGGAAGATCTCGCCGGCTGCGCCAGCGACGACCTGATCGGCTATTACGAAGTCAACAAGGACAAGGAACGCGTTCGCATTCCCGGCGCCCTGGACGGCTTCAACCTCACCAGCGACGACGCCAACGCCATCGTGATGAAGGCGCGCGTCAAGATCGGCTGGGTCGAGGAAGAGCCCGAAGTGGTGGAAGAAGAAGCCGCCGAAGGCGAAGCGGAGAACAGCGAAGCCTGATGACCGCTGCCATCAAACTGGAAGAGGACGACTCGATGCGCGAGCGCCGCGACATCGTATCGGGCGAAGTGCTGCCCGAAAATCGCCTTATCCGGTTTGTGGCGGATCCGGACGGCAACGTGGTTCCCGATGCGGCGGCCAAGCTGCCGGGCCGTGGCCTGTGGGTGGAGGCGTCGAAGGCTGCCATCGACAAGGCGGTGGAGAAGAAACTCTTCTCCCGCGCCGCCAAGGCGCAGGTCACCGCTACCGCCGACCTGTCGGCCCGTGCCGAAAAGGCGCTGCTGGCGCGCATGATCGGCGACCTGGGACTGGCCCGCCGTTCCGGCGCGCTGTTCCTGGGCTTCGACAATGTGTTGCGTGAACTGCTGGGCCCCAAGCCGCCGAAGGCGCTGATCGAGGCGTACGACGGTGCCGCCGACGGCAAGCGCAAACTGTACGCCGCCGCGCACCGGCTGGAACTGGATTGCGCGGTGATCGAATGCCTGACCAGTGCCGAATTGGGCTTGGCGCTGGGTCGCGAGAATGTGATACATGCCGCCGTCCAGCCGGGCGGTCTTGCCGAACGTTTGACCTTTGATGCGGAACGCCTTTCAGGCTTCCGTCCCCGGAATGAAAGCCCGCGAGCGAACGCGAGCAAAATTGAAAGCAAGTCATGAGCGATACTGACGAAACCAAGCGCCCGGCCAAAACGCTGTCGCTGAAGAAGACGGAAACCTCCACCGTCAAGCAAAGCTTCAGCCATGGCCGCACCAAGGCCGTGGTGGTGGAGAAGAAGCGCTCCGCCGCGCCGCCTGCTGCGGCCGCCAAGGCGCCTGCAAAGGCCGCCGCCGAAAAGCCCGTTGCCCCGCCCGCCGCGCCCGAAGTGGTCGCCAGGGCGCCTGCCGCGCCCGTCGCCGCGCCCCGCGGCGTGGTGCTGCGCCAGCTTTCGGACGAGGAAAAGCAGCGCCGCGCCGCCGCTCTGGCCGATGCCCGCGTTTCCGACAGTGAAGCCCGCAAGATCGCCGAAGCCGAAGCCCGCCGCCGCGCCCAGGATGAAGAGCAGCTCAAGATCGAGCGCGCCGCCGCCGAGCGCCGCAAGGTCGAGGAAGAAGCCCGCAAGATCGCCGACGAGGCCGCCAAGAAGCGCGCCGAGCAGGAAGCCGCCCGCCGCCTGGACGCCGCGCCCAAGACCGGCGAAGTGGCCCCGGCCGATGCGCCGCGCCGCCGGCTTGAGAACGAAGAAGAAGAAGAAGGCGGCGCCAAGAAGATCGGCGGCAAGCTGGTTCCCGCCAAGGCGCCCGCGCCCAAGAAAGTTGCCGAAGGCGAACGCCGCCGCGGCAAGCTGACCGTCACCCGCGCCTTGTCCGACGATGATGAGCGCGTGCGCTCGGTCGCCTCCTACAAGCGCCACCTGCAGCGCGTGAATAAAGGCCATCAGCAGCAGCCCGCCGGTCCGGCCGGTCCGCGCGACATCATCGTGCCCGAAACCATCACGGTGTCCGACCTGGCCAACCGCATGGCCCGCCGCACCGTGGACGTCATCAAGGTGCTGATGAAGAACGGCATGATGGCGACTCCCAACGACATCATCGATGCCGACACCGCCGAACTGGTCGCCGCCGAATATGGCCATGTGGTCAAGCGCGTGGCCGAAAGCGACGTGCTGGAAGGTCTGGCCGGCGAGAGCGACGATGATGCCAGCATGATACCGCGCCCCCCGGTCGTGACCATCATGGGCCATGTCGACCACGGCAAGACCTCGCTGCTGGATGCGCTGCGCAAGACCGACGTTGTCTCGGGCGAAGCCGGCGGCATCACCCAGCATATCGGCGCTTATCAGGTGAACCTGAAGTCGGGCCAGAAGATTACGTTCCTCGACACCCCCGGCCATGCCGCCTTCACCCAGATGCGCGCGCGCGGCGCCAAGGTCACGGACCTGGTGATCCTGGTGGTCGCTGCCGATGACGGCGTGATGCCCCAGACGGTGGAAGCCATCGCCCACGCCAAGGCGGCCGGCGTGCCGATGATCGTGGCGGTCAACAAGATCGACAAGGGTGACGCCAATCCCACCCGCGTGAAGACCGAACTGTTGCAGCACGAAGTCCAGGTCGAAGACATGGGCGGCGAAGTGCAGGTGGTGGAAGTCTCCGCCACCAAGCTGCTGGGCCTCGACAAGCTGGAAGAAGCCATCCTGCTGCAGGCCGAAATCCTGGACCTCAAGGCCAATCCCGACCGTCCCGCCGAAGGCGCGGTGGTCGAAGCCAAGCTGGACAAGGGCCGCGGTCCCGTTGCCACCGTGCTGGTGCAGCGCGGTACCCTGAAGGTGGGCGACATCGTGGTCGCCGGCGCCGAATGGGGCCGGGTGCGCCTGCTCGCCAATGAACGCGGCGAGTCGGTCAAGACCGCCGGTCCCTCCACCCCCATCGAAGTGCTGGGTCTTTCGGCGGCGCCGGAAGCCGGCGACGAAATGGTCGTGGTCGAAAACGAAGCGCGCGCCCGCGAAGTGGCTGAATATCGTGGCCGCAAGCGCCGCGAACAGCGCCAGGCTTCGTCCTCGCGCCAGACGCTTGATCAGCTTTTGCAGACCCGCGAATCCGGCGAGAAGCGCCTGTTGCCGCTGGTGCTCAAGACCGACGTGCAGGGTTCCAGCGAAGCCATTCAGGGTTCGCTGGCCAAGCTGGCCACCTCCGAAGTCGGGGCGCAGATCCTGCAGTCCGGCGTGGGCGGCATTACCGAAAGCGATGTCATCCTGGCCCATGCCAGCGGCGCCGCGGTGATCGGCTTTAACGTGCGCGCCAACAACCAAGCCCGCGACCGCGCCAAGCGCGACGGCGTGGAAATCCGCTACTACAACATCATCTACAACCTGGTGGATGACGTGAAGGCGGCGCTGTCGGGCATGCTGACGCCCGAAACGCGCGAAAAGTTCCTGGGCAATGCCGAAATCCTGGAAGTGTTCAACATTTCCAAGGTCGGCAAGGTCGCCGGTTGCAAGGTCACCGAAGGCATCATGCGCCGCGGCGGCAAGGTTCGCCTGATCCGCGACAATGTCGTGATCCACGAAGGCGATCTGTCCACCCTCAAGCGCTTCAAGGATGAAGTGAAAGAGGTGCAGAGCGGCCAGGAATGCGGCATGGCCTTCACCAACTATCAGGACATGCAGAAGGGCGACGTCATTGAATGTTTCGAAGTCGAAACTATTCAGCGCGCGCTTTAATTCTTCCGTTCCGGGTAAGCCATGGCTGCCACCGGTACCCCAATCGGGCTTGATGTCGCCGCCGCTCTGACGGCGGTGGAAGCGGCGCTGTGGGCGTCCGACCTGTCTAAGGCGATGCAGCTCAGCGAGGATGCGGTCCGGGTCGGCGCAAACCATCCGACTTTTTTGGGGCTCGCGGGCCTGGCGCGCATGCAGGCCGGCGACAATCACAATGCCCTGCCGCTGTTGCAGCGCGCGCGCCAGCAGGCGCCGAAGCATGTGGACTTGCTCTATGCACTGGGTGAATGCCTGACCCGGCTGGGCCGTCCGCGCGAGGCGCTGGATCCCTTCGACACCGCCATTGCCATCGCGCCGGAAGCGCGGCTGCATTTTGCCCGCGCCATGGCGCTGGAAGATCTGAGCGAACTGGACGGCGCCCGCGCCGGCTTCGAACAGGCGCTGGCGCTGAACCCCGCCCAATCAGAAGCCCTGTCGCGTCTGGCGCTGCTGGCGGTCCAGCGCGGCGATGCCCAGGAAGCGCGCAGCCTGGCCGAGCGCGCCTTGGCGATTGATCCCAAGGATGCCGCCGCGCGTATCGCGCTGGCCGGCGCGGCGCTGGAACAGAAAGACATTGCCACCGCCGAGATGGCGGTCTCGGCGCTGGTGCAGGATCGCACCCTGGGCCCGGTGAACCGCACCTTCGCCTTCAGCCTGGCCGGCGATATTCTGGACGCGCAGGACCGCACTGCTGAAGCCTTTACCGCCTATGCGGCCTCCAAGGCGATCCAGCGCGATGCCTTCCTGCCCTCCATCGAAGGGGTGGAGCGCGTGCTGGCGCGCGAAACGCGCCTGACACACTATTTCCGGCGGATCGATCATTGGCCCAGCGCTCAGCCGCCGCAGGATGGCCCGCGCACACACGTCTTCCTGGTCGGCTTCCCGCGATCCGGCACCACCTTGCTGGAACAGGTGCTGGCCAGTCATCCGCTCGTCGCCGCGATGGAAGAGCGCACCTGCCTGATCGATTCTGCCAAGGCTTTTTTCGGCGCCGATGCCGACCTGGACCGCCTGGCGGCATCGTCCGATGCCCAGTTGCAGCCTTGGCGCGATCTTTATTGGAAGCGGGTGGCGCAAACCGAAACGGTGCTGACCAAGCCGGTCTTCCTGGACAAGTTGCCGCTGAATGCCGTGTTCCTGCCCCTGATCGCGCGGCTGTTTCCCAAAGCGAAGATTTTGCTGGCGCTGCGCGATCCGCGCGATGTGGTGCTGTCCTGCTTTCGCCGCCGCTTCGCAATGAATGCCGGCATGTTCGAATTCACCGAGCTGGAGAACACGGCCGTCTATTACGATGCCGTGATGACGCTGGTAGATCTCTATCGCAGCAAGCTGACGCTGGACCTGGCCGAAGCGCGGCATGAAAGCCTGGTGGCGGATTTCGAAGCCGAAGCGTCGCGGCTGTGCGCTTTCCTGGGCCTGGAATTCGATGACGCGATGCGCGCCTTTGCGGGCCGCGCCCGCCGCCAGAACATCGACACGCCTTCCAGTGCGCAGGTCGCGCGCGGCCTGTCGGATGCCGGCGTGGCGCAATGGCGGCGCTATGGCCCGCAGCTTGAACCTGTTTTTCCCCTGCTGGCGCCATTCGTGGCCCGGTTCGGCTATCCGGAGAATTAAGATGCCCCGTCCCACCAATTCGTCCGGCCGCGGTTCCTCGCGCCGTCCTCATCGCGGCGGCGGCAATGACAAGGGCGGTCCATCCCAGCGCCAGCTGCGGGTGGGCGAAGCCTTGCGTCACGCGCTGGCCGAAGTGCTGGGCCGCAACGAGATCCGCGATCCCCATCTGGACGGCGTGTCGGTGACCATCACCCAGGTCAAGCCGTCGCCCGACATGCGCTATGCCACCGTCTATTGCGAACCGCTGGGCGGGCAGAATGCCAAGGAGATCATCGCCGCCCTCAATCGTCACAAGGGATTCCTGCGCGGCGAGATGGGCCATCGCCTGACCATGAAATTCACTCCCGACCTGCGCTTTGTCGAAGACGAGTCCTTTGCCGAAGCCCTGAAGATCGAGACCATCCTGCGCTCGCCCGAAGTCCAGCGCGATCTGACCGCGCATGACGGTGACGAGAGCGAAGAAGAAGACTGATGGGACGCCGCAAGAAGGGCAATCCGGTCCATGGATGGGTCATCCTGGACAAGCCGCTGGGCATGACCTCGACGCAAGGGGTGGGCGCGGTGCGCCGCATCTTCGACGCCCAGAAGGCCGGCCATGCCGGCACTCTCGATCCCATGGCCACCGGCATCCTGGCGATTGCGCTGGGGGAAGCGACCAAGACGGTCCCCTATGCCATGGACGCCGACAAGACCTACCGCTTTACCGCCACCTGGGGGGAAAGCCGCGACAGCGACGATGCGGAAGGAAAAGTCACCGGCACGTCGGATGTGCGCCCCACTTGGGAGGCCATCGAAGCCATGCTGCCCCGCTTCACCGGCACCCTGTCCCAGACCCCCCCGGTCTATTCGGCCATCAAGGTGGACGGGGAACGGGCCTATGACCTGGCCCGGGACGGGGAGGAGGTGGTGCTCCAGGCCCGCCCGGTGGAGGTGTTCGAGGCCAAGCTCCTAGGGGTGGAACAGGACAGCGCCGAGTTCGAAATCCGTTGTGGCAAAGGCACTTACGTCCGATCCTGGGTGCGGGATATCGCCCAGGCCCTGGGAACTTTGGGGCATGTCACGGCCCTGCGCCGGACCCGGCTTGGGGGGTGGGACGAAAAATCCGCGGTCAGCCTAGAAACCCTGACCCCTTTTATGCATAGTCCCGCCGCTTTTGGGTATTTGAGGCCCCTTTCGACCGCGCTGGACGGCATCCCGGCCCTGGCCGTCAGTGGTCCCGATACGGTTCGCATCCGATCCGGCAACCCCATCCTCATTCGCGCGAATATCTTCGCCCGCATGAAGGACGGTTTTGGTGACGGCGAACTCTCCGGTCTTACCGTCTTTCTCAAGGATGAGGAGGGTCAGCCCGTAGCATTGGCCGAAATCGCCGAAGGTGAGCTTCGTCCGTTTCGCGTCTTCAATTTTTCAAATCCCTGATGTCCGAAAGAAAACAATGATTACCCCTGAACGGAAAAAAGAAGTCGTTGCCGAAAACGCCACCGGCAAGAACGACACCGGCTCGCCGGAAGTACAGATCGCGATCCTGTCGGAGCGCATCACCAATCTCACCGAACACTTCAAGACCCACGCCAAGGACAATCACTCGCGCCGCGGCATGATCAAGATGGTCTCCCTGCGCCGCAACCTGCTGGACTATGTGAAGTCCAAGGATGTGAAGCGCTACGAAGGCATCATCGCCAAGCTGGGTCTGCGCCGCTGATTTTTCACGGCAACACCGAATGGGCACGGCCTTACGCAAAAGCGTAGGGCCGTGCTTTTGCTTTTGCGGGGGATGAGCTCCCGGGGAAGCGGGCTCCATAGGGGAGTCGTATGAGGTCCGACCGCAATATGGCGGCGGGCAAATGAAGAGAAGAAGAAACGATGTTCACCATCCACAAAGAAACGTTTGAATGGGGCGGCCGCGAGCTGACCCTCGAAACCGGCAAGATTGCCCGCCAGGCCGATGGTTCGGTGCTGGCCACCTACGGGGAAACGGTCGTGCTGGCCACCGTGGTCGGTGCCGCCAACCCGAAGGAAGGCGTGGATTTCTTTCCGCTGACCGTGAATTACCAGGAACGCTATTACGCCGCCGGCAAGATCCCGGGCGGCTATTTCAAGCGCGAGCGCGGCGCGACGGAACGCGAGACCCTGATCTCGCGCCTGATCGACCGTCCCATCCGCCCCCTGTTCGCCGACGGCTATCGCAACGAGACGCTGGTTGTGGCGCAGGTGCTGAGCCACGACCTGGAAAACGATCCCGATATCCTGGCGATGATCGCGGTGTCGGCGGCGCTGACCCTGTCCGGTCTGCCTTTCCAGGGCCCGATCGGCGCGGCGCGCGTCGGTTACATCGACGGCGAATACAAGCTGAACCCGCCGCTGGACGAGATGCCCAATTCCAAGCTGGAACTGGTCGTTGCTGGCACGCATGACGCCGTGATGATGGTGGAATCCGAAGCCCAGGAACTCAGCGAAGACGTGATGCTGGGCGCCGTGATGTTCGGCCACCAGCAGATGCAGACGGCCATCAACGCCATTATCCGCCTGGCGGAAAAGGCGGCCAAGGAGCCGCGCGCCGTGGCCGAGGACATCCATGCCCCGACCCGTGCCAAGCTGAAGTCGGCCGCGTCGGCCGAGCTGGCCAAGGCGTTTCAGCTTCCCATCAAGTTCGAGCGCCGCGATGCGCTCAGCGCGGTGAAGAAGAAATTTGCTGAGCAGTTCGTGGGCGAAGGCGACGGCAAGGTGCCGGCCAGTGTCTATGGCGGCCTCTTGCATGACGTGGAAGCCGATGTGATGCGCAACGCGGTGCTGGACACCAAGAAGCGCGTCGACGGCCGCGACCTGACGACGGTTCGCCCCATCGTGGCGGAAGTCGGCATCCTGCCGCGCACCCATGGTTCGGCGCTGTTCACCCGCGGCGAAACCCAGGCGCTGGTGGTTTGCACGCTTGGCACCGCCGAGGACGAGCAGTTCGTCGACAGCCTGGAAGGCACCGGCAAGCAGACCTTCATGCTGCACTACAACTTCCCTCCCTACTCGGTCGGTGAGACCGGCCGCATGGGTGCTCCGGGCCGCCGCGAAATTGGCCATGGCAAGCTGGCCTGGCGCGCCATCCATCCGATGCTGCCCAAGAAGGACGAGTTCCCCTACACCATTCGCGTGGTTTCCGAGATCACCGAATCCAACGGTTCGTCCTCGATGGCCTCGGTGTGCGGCACCTCGCTGGCGCTGATGGATGCGGGTGTTCCGCTGAAGCGTCCCACGGCGGGCATTGCCATGGGCCTGATCCTGGAAGGCGACCGTTATGTCGTCCTGTCGGACATCCTGGGTGACGAAGATCACCTGGGCGACATGGACTTCAAGGTGGCTGGCACCGAAGAAGGCATCACCAGCCTGCAGATGGACATCAAGATCTCGGGCATCAATGAGGAGATCATGAAGACCGCGCTGGAACAGGCCAAGGGCGGCCGTCTCCACATCCTGGGCGAGATGAACAAGGCCCTGACCGGCGCCCGCGCCGAGCTGGGCGAACATGCGCCGCGCATCGAGCAGATCAAGATCCCCACCGACAAGATCCGCGACGTGATCGGCACCGGCGGCAAGGTGATCCGCGAGATCGTGGAAAAGACCGGCGCCAAGATCAACGTGGAAGATGACGGCACCGTGAAGGTCGCCTCCAGCGACCATGAAGCGATCAAGGCGGCGATCAAGTGGATCCGCGGCCTGACGGCGGAACCGGAAATCGGCCAGATCTATGACGGCAAGATCGTCAAGGTGATGGACTTCGGCGCCTTCGTGAATTTCTTCGGCCCCAAGGACGGTTTGGTGCATGTCTCGGAACTGGCCGCCAGCCGCGTCGCCAATCCCAAGGACGTGGTCAAGGAAGGTCAGGCCGTGAAGGTCAAGCTTTTGGGCTTTGACGATCGCGGCAAGGTACGCCTGTCCATGAAGCAGGTGGACCAGACCACCGGCGAGGACATCGGCAAGAAGCCGGTCGGCGACGCGCCGCAGGCCTAAGCCTTTTCGTTACGAATGAGAAAGCCGTCCGCAGCTGCGGGCGGCTTTTTCTTTGGCCGGTTAACCGCGCGGGCTGCCCGTCCTTGTGGCAAGGGCTTGCTCGCGCTATCTCTCGGCCATGGCCGTGCTGATGCGCCTGATAAGCCTGATTTTAATCGTTATCGCCCTGATGCTGCTGGGCGCGGACGCGGTGTCGTCGCTGGAGCGCGGCGGCGAGCTGGTGGTGCGCAGCCTGGGCACGGTCTGGGGCATCCTGAACCAGCACAGCCTGGATGCTTTCAAGAGCTGGGTACAGAACCACACGCCGTCCCTGGCGCAGGGCGTCTATTCCTTCCTGGCACTGCCGGGCTGGGCCGCGACGGGCGTGCTGGGTGTTATTCTGGCGTTTGTGTTCGGACGTCGTCTCGGTCCGGAATAATCAGCGGTTCTTTCCCGGCACCCACAGCACGTCGCCCATGCCGCCGTCATTGGCGGTGCGCGCCATCACGAACAGGTGATCCGACAGCCGGTTGATGTAGTGCAGGGCCGCTTCGTTGATCTTTTCGTCCTGCGCCAGCGTGACCATGGCGGCTTCCGCCCGCCGCGCGATAGCGCGGGCCAAATGCAGGTGCGCCGCCAGCGCCGTACCGCCCGGCAGCACAAAAGAGGTCAGGGGCGTCAGCTTTTCATTCATCGCATCAATCTCGTGTTCCAGCCGATCCACCTGCGCGCCCACAATGCGCAGCCGCCCCTCCGCCTTCCGGCCATCTTCCGGCGCGGCGAGGTCTGCGCCCAGGTCGAACAGGTCGTTCTGGATGCGCGCCAGCATCGCGTCCATATCGCCTTCGGCATCCAGCCGGGCGATGCCGACGGCGCTATTGGCTTCATCCACCGCGCCGATGGCGGCGATGCGCAGCGAGGCCTTGGAAATCCGGCTGCCGTCACCCAGCCCGGTTTGCCCGGAATCGCCTGTTTTTGTATAGATTTTGTTGAGCGTCACCATGTCCCGAACCCGAGCCTTGCCCCTCTAATCTTAACGGCTATGATCCCGCCCGTCCCGCTTTTTAGGTCAGTTCCCATGCCCGTCCAGGCTCCCGAAATCGTCGAAACCGACAATACCCGCGTCGCCTGCGATGGCGGCGGCGGCGCGCTCGGCCATCCCAAGGTGTTCCTGGAAATGGGCGACGAGAATGCGGTGGAATGCCCCTATTGCGACAAGCGCTTTGTCCTTAAGGCTGGGGCGACCCATCATTGAGCGCCCTGAAAAAGGGTGATCACCTCTACCTGGTGGACGGTTCGGGCTATCTGTTCCGCGCCTATCACGCGCTTCCCCCGCTGACCCGCAAGTCCGATGGCCTGCCGGTGGGCGCGGTGTCCGGCTACTGCAACATGCTGTGGAAGCTGCTGGAGGACATGAAGGGCCCCGAACAGCCCACCCATCTGGCGGTGGTGTTCGATGCCAGCGAGAAGACCTTCCGCAACGATCTCTACAAGGAATACAAGGCGCACCGTCCGCCGCCGCCCGAAGACCTGATCCCGCAATTCCCGCTGGTGCGCGATGCCACCCGCGCTTTCGGCGTCAGTTGCGTGGAGATGAAGGGCTTTGAGGCCGACGATCTGATCGCCACCTATGCGCGCCTGGCGCACGAGGCCGGCGCCCGCTGCACCATCATCTCCTCCGACAAGGACCTGATGCAGCTGGTGGTGGACGGCAAGATCGAACTTCTGGACACCATGAAGAACCGGCGGCTGGCGAGCGCCGAGGTGCTGGAGAAGTTCGGCGTCACCCCGGACAAGGTGGTGCAGGTCCAGGCGCTGGCCGGCGATTCCACCGACAATGTCCCCGGTGTGCGCGGCATCGGCATCAAGACCGCCGCCGAGCTGATCAACATCTATGGCGATATTGAAACGCTGCTCAGCAAGACAAGCGAAATCAAGCAGAACAAGCGCCGCGAGACATTGATCGAAAATGCCGAGAATGCGCGCATTTCGCTGAAGCTGGTGACCCTGGATCAGAACGTTCCGCTGACGGAACAGCCCGATGCATTCGCCGTGCATGAGCCGGACTGCAAGGAGCTGCTGTCTTTTCTGAAAGCTATGGAATTCACCTCCATCACCAAGCGGGTGGCGGCGCATTACCAGGTGGAAGACCTGGACGGCATCGCACCGGCGGCCACGGTCGCCAATGTCATCCCGCACCACCCCGATTTGTCTGCGCCCGCCACGCCGGCGGTGGACGCTGCGCTGCACGCCCCGATCAATCACGATGCCTACGTCACGGTGACGAGCGCGAAGGATCTGGAACAGTGGGTGGCCCGCGCCCATGCCACCGGAATTGTCTGCGTCGATACCGAAACCACCTCGCTCGACGCCATGACCGCCAATCTGTGCGGCGTGAGTCTTGCGGTTGCGCCGGGCGAGGCTTGCTACGTTCCCTGCGGCCATCGCAAGGGTAACGGGCTGTCGCTGGACCTGTCCCAGGCACAGGATGGCGGCGATGCCATCACCCAGATGGCCGAAGCCGATGTGCTGAAAATCCTGAGGCCCCTGCTGGAAGACGACAGCGTGCTGAAGGTGGGGCAGAACCTGAAATATGACGCGCTGATGTTCCTGCAGCGCGGCATTCGTCTCGATCCCATCGATGACACGATGCTGATCTCGTATGTCCTGGAAGGCGGGCTGCACGGCCATGGCATGGACGAGCTTTCCCAGCTGCATCTGTCGCACACGCCCATCACGTTCAGTGAAGTGACCGGCAAGGGCAAGGACAAGATCACCTTCGACTGTGTACCGGTGGCCGAAGCGACCAAATATGCCGCCGAGGATGCCGATGTCACCCTGCGCCTGCACATGCTGCTGCGGCCTCAGCTGCGCGAAAAATCCAAGCGCTGTGTCTATGAAACGCTGGAGCGGCCACTGGTGATGGTGCTGGCCGACATGGAGCGGGCGGGCATCACCATCGATCCGGACATGCTGCGCAAGCTGTCCAACGATTTCGCGAAGACCCAGGTCAAGCTGGAAGGCGAAATCCACAAGCTGGCGGATGGGGAGTTCAACATCGGCTCGCCCAAGCAGCTGGGCGAAATCCTGTTCGACCGCATGAAGATCGAAGGCGGCCGCAAGACCAAGACCGGCGCCTGGTCCACCGACAGCGATGTGCTGGAAGATGTGGCAGCGCAGGGCCATCCCATCGCCAAGAAAGTGCTGGAATGGCGCGGCCTGGCCAAGCTGCGCGGCACTTACACCGACGCCTTGCCGGGCTATATCAACGCCAGGACGGGGCGGGTGCACACCTCATACGCCATGGCGTCCACCTCCACCGGGCGGCTGGCCTCCACCGATCCCAATTTGCAGAACATTCCGGTGCGCACCGAGGAAGGCCGCCGCATCCGCCAGGCCTTCATCGCCGCCAAGGGCCACAAGCTGATCAGCGCCGACTACAGCCAGATCGAGCTGCGGCTCCTTGCCCATATCGCCGACATTCCCGAATTGAAAAAGGCTTTCGCCGAAAACCTGGATATTCACGCCATGACGGCGTCGGAAATTTTTGGCGTGCCGGTCAAGGACATGCCGGCCGAAATCCGCCGCCGCGCCAAGGCGATTAATTTCGGCATCGTTTACGGCATTTCCGGCTTCGGCCTGGCCAACCAGCTGGGTATCCCGCAAAGCGAAGCGTCAGACTACATCAAGAAATACTTCGCCCGCTTCCCCGGCATCCGCGACTACATGGAACAGACCAAGCAGTTTGCGCGCGAAACGGGTTACGTCGAAACCCTGTTCGGCCGGCGCATCCATATCCGCGAGATCAATTCCAAGGTGCCGGGCTTCCGCGGCGGGGCCGAACGCGCCGCCATCAATGCCCCCATCCAGGGCACGGCCGCCGACGTCATCCGCCGCGCCATGGTCCAGCTGCCCGGCGCGCTGGTGGACGCCAAGGTCAAGGCCACCATGCTGCTGCAGGTGCATGACGAACTGATCTTCGAAGCGCCGGACAAGGAAGTGGACAAGGCCGCCAAGCTGATCAAGTCGGTGATGGAAAAGGCGGCGCTGCCCGCGGCGGAGATTTCCGTGCCGCTGGTTGTCGAAGCCCGCGCGGCGGATAACTGGGATGCGGCGCATTAGCCATTTCTCCATGGCCGGCCTTGAGCCGGCCATCCAGAGTCACAAGCGCTGGTGTCCGTCGCTCTGGATGGGCGGGTCAAGCCCGCCCATGGTGAGTGTTAGGCGGCGATACTCTTAAGGCCTGTCTCAGCCGTGATGCCCGCCTTGCCCAGGGTTTCCATCAGCTCGGCCATCAGCTTTTCGCTGTCGGGGGCGGCGCCGTGCTTGCTCTGGGCCGCCATATAGCCGGTCAGGAAGCCGGGCTTGGACATATAGCCCAGGATCAATTCGCGCGCCCTGTTGGACAGCTGGCCTTCGGTCAGCAGGCCGCCCGTCGCCAGCTTCAGCAGGGTCTGGGCCTTTTCCACCGGATTGGTGCTGCGCGCCTCGATGGATTCGAACAGCCTGCCGCGTGCTTCCATCTGCACCGCCAGCGCGTCCATCTTGACCGCGATTTCCTCGCGGGTGACTTCGATGAAGCCCGAGCGGCGCACGCGCGCCTGCAATTGGGCCAGGCGCTGCAACCGCTGCACCAGCGGCAGTTTGGGGTTCTGGAAATAATTCTCGAACGCCGCGGAGTTCAGCACCGGCATGATGTAGGTGGACAACTGGCGCTTGTTTTCGGCGCCGATGATATTGTCCTCGACGAACAGGATGCGCTCGATCTTTTCCTCGATCGGGGCCTCGGCGATATGCTGGCCCATCGCTTCATTCGCCACCAGGCGCTTGGAGCGCAGTGTGAAGGCGGCGATCAGGTCTTCGTGGGACAGATACTTGCCCACGCCCATCACGATGCGGTTGGCCATGGAACGCAAGGTCTTCAGTTCCTCGACCATGAATTCGGGGCACAGCCGCTTGTTGCTCTTGAACTCCGCCACGATGCGGTTGGCCACCGCTGTGCGCGCTTCGGGCAGATCATCAGCGGCGAAATGGTGTGTCAGGGCGGCCAGGCCCGCCTTGCTGCCTTCGGGCAGTTTGCCCAGGAACAGGTTCACCAGCTGGTTCGGCGCCTGGCCCAGATTTTCCGCCGGACCCATCAGGTCCTGCAGGGCCGCCGAGCCGTTGAGAATTTCCGCCAGGATGGCGTCGATCGAGGATAGCAGCAGCTTGCGCGGCGCCTCCTCGGCGGGCGGCTTTTCCATGACGGTGATCAGCATCAGGACCTTGTGGTCCCAGCCCTTGGCATCCTTCAGATGCCGCGCCAGCGCGCCGTTGAAGATGTAGGCGGCATCGCCCTGGCCGGCCAGCTTGGCCGCCAGTTCGGCAAATTGCTCCGGCGCCGGATCGGGGAACAGTCCCTTGCGCTGATCGCGATAGACGCGGTTGAAGGCCTGGGTGGTGAGTTCGTTCAGGCTCTTGACGATCTGCTGAACCGGGGTGGTGGTGTTGGCGGCCTGCGCCACCGCAACTTTCTGAATGGCATGCTGATAGACAGTGCCGGTGGCTTCCAGCTTTTCCAGCATGTCGGCGCGGTGGATCAGCTCGGTGATGGTGACCTTGCCGCGCGACAGGAAGTCGGTCAGCAGCCGACCCATGGTCTGGCGGGCGTGATAGGAATAGAGGTCTTCGGGCTTGAAGCAGGGAATGGCGTGCGGCGCATCTTCCTGCGCCGGCGCGACCTTCATCTGGTTGTGGCCATCCTCGAAAATCTTGAGGGTGAGGAAATCGCCCGTGTCGTCGTTGTAGGTTTCCTTGACGACTTTCACGCCGGTGGCCTTCTCGGCTGCCATCAATTCCTGCGCGATGGTGATCGCGCTATCGCGGTCATTGCGCACGTCATGCATCGTCCAGCCGCCCTTGGCTCCGACGCGTTTGAAGATCTCGTAGTGGATTTCTCGGCCCATTCCCTGATGTTGCCGCAGTCCGCTTTAAACGGCGGTTAACCGTGACATCAAAGGGCGGTAATTGTTCGCCTGTTGCCGCACAAAGCACAGCCGGGGTCCTTGGCCAGCCTGGCGGTGTGGAATTCTGTGCTAAGCGCCTTGTAGATCAGGATTTTTCCAAACAGTCCGGTGCCCAGCCCGGCGGCTTCCTTCAACACTTCCAGCGCCTGCAGCGATCCCATCACCCCGGCCGCTGCGCCCAGGACGCCGGTTTCCGAGCAATTGGGCGCCGTGCCGGGCGGCGGCGGCTCCGGGAACAGGCAGCGATAGCAGGGCAGAGCCGGGTCATAGCCCTTGTAGGTGGCCAGCTGGCCTTCGAACTCGGTCACGGCCGCCGACACCAGCGGCTTGCCGGCAAGGAAGCAGGCGTCATTGAGTAGGAAGCGGGTGGCGAAATTGTCCGAGCCGTCGGCGACGATGTCGTATGGCGCAATCAATTCCATCACATTTGCGGACGTGACGCGCATGTGATGGCAATCGATCCGGACGCCCGGGTTCAGGGCATTCAGCGCCTCAGCCCCGGCTTCGACCTTGGCGCGCCCGACATCGGCGGTGCGGAACAAAATCTGGCGCTGCAGGTTCGACAGGCTGACGGCATCGTCATCCACCAGGCCCAGCCGCCCGATACCGGCTGCTGCCAGGTACAGCGCCACGGGACTGCCCAGGCCGCCTGCGCCCACCATCAGCACCTTGGCGGCGCGGATGCGGGCCTGGCCTGTTCCACCCACTTCCCGCAGCACCAGGTGGCGGGCATAGCGGTCCAATTCCTCGTCCGAAAGCATGAAAGTTCTTACGGCCAAAAAGCCCAAAGGAGCAACGCGATAGCAGGACGTTATTACAAATAATACTTATAACACTTTATAGGGGCATAGAAATTCTGTGCTGAAACGTTTGAATACATTTGAGGGCGCGCGGGCCAGACGCTATAGCGGGCGCAGTTTTCTTTTCGGAGCGCCAGCATGACCGACACCGCTTTTGGCCTTTCCCGCCACGGCTTTCGCAACCTCAAGGGCGTGAACTTCAATCTCAGCGCGCCGGCCTTGTACGAAGAAGCGGTGCGCCGCGGCGAAGGCATGGTTGCCAAGAATGGTCCGCTGGTGGTGCGCACGGGCGTGCATACCGGACGCTCGGCATCGGACAAGTTTGTGGTGCGCGACGCCACCACCGAATCCCAGGTCTGGTGGGACAACAACAAGCCGATGAGCCCCGCGCATTTCGATGCGCTCCATGCCGACATGATGGCCCATGCCGAAGGGCGCGAGCTGTTCGCCAAGGATCTGTTCGGCGGTGCCGATCTCACGCATCGCATTTCGGTACGAGTGATCACCGAATTCGCCTGGCACTCGCTGTTCGTGCACCAGCTTCTGATCCGGCCCACCGCCGAAGAGCTGAAGAGCTTCGATCCGGAATTCACCATCATCGACCTGCCCAGCTTCAATGCCGATCCGGCGCGTCATGGCTGCGCCAGCCAGACCGTGATCGCGGTAAACTTCGACAAGAAAGTGATCCTGATCGGCGGCACCTCCTATGCTGGCGAGATGAAGAAGTCGGTCTTCACCATCATGAACTACCTGCTGCCGGCCAAACGGGTGATGAGCATGCACTGCTCCGCCAATGTCGGCGCGAACGGCCAATCGGCGATCTTTTTCGGGCTTTCCGGTACCGGCAAGACCACGCTGTCGGCCGATGCGTCGCGCACGCTGATCGGCGATGACGAGCATGGCTGGAGCGAAAACGGCATCTTCAACATCGAAGGCGGCTGCTATGCCAAGGTCATCAAGCTGAGCCGCGAGGCGGAGCCGGAGATTTTCTCGACCACCGAACGCTTCGGCACGGTGCTGGAAAATGTGGTGATGGACCCTGCCACCCGCACGCTGGACCTGAACGACGCGACCTACGCGGAAAATACCCGCGCCGCCTATCCGATCGATTACATCCCCAACGCCTCGGCCACCGGCCGGGCGGGACACCCCAAGAATGTCATCATGCTGACGGCCGATGCCTTTGGCGTGCTGCCGCCCATCGCCCGGCTGACCCCCAGCCAGGCCATGTATCACTTCCTGTCCGGCTTCACCGCCAAGGTGGCCGGTACGGAAAAGGGCCTGGGCAAGGAGCCGCAGCCGACGTTCTCCACCTGCTTCGGCGCCCCCTTCATGCCGCGTCATCCTTCCGAATACGGCAACCTGCTGCGGGCCCTGATCGCCGAGCATCAGGCCGATTGCTGGCTGGTGAACACGGGCTGGACCGGCGGGGCCTTCGGCACCGGCAGCCGCATGCCCATCAAGGCCACCCGCGCCCTGCTGAACGCCGCCCTGGACGGCAGCCTGGCCTCCGTGGAGATGCGGGTCGATCCGCACTTCAAGTTCCGGGTGCCGGTGTCGGTCCCGGGGGTGGATGCCGCCATCCTGAACCCGCGCGACACCTGGACCGACAAGGCGGCCTACGACGCCCAGGCCCGCAAGCTGGTTTCCATGTTCCAGGCCAACTTCAAGAAGTTCGAGGCCCATGTCGGCCCGGACGTGCTGCAAGCCGCACCGGAGTTGGCGGAAGCGGCGGAATAACATTTAAATCAATTACTTACCGCGCAGCATGGGGTGCAACATAATTCATTATGCTGCACCTTTTGCTGCAGCATAACCCGCAGCAAACGGAGTGTCGGCGAGAGCCCGAGCGACCAAAATCAAGTCAAATCTTGCGGTAAACCCAGACCTTGGCGGGGGGGATGTTGGCCACGACGAAGGCCGTGCAGGTGACGGAAAAGCCGTCCGGCGGCACCACCGGGGCATGCAGGCCATAGGAAAACTGGATCAGCGGCGCCCCCGGCAGCAGGCGGGCAGCCAGTCCGTCCATGAAGGCCACGCGCTGGGCCGCCGGAAAGTTCAGCAGCGGCAGGCAGGAGACGATGGCGCCAAAGGGTGGGCGAGCGCCCAGGGTGCGGTCCAGCTCAAAGGCGTCGCCCTGCACCACATGCACCCCCGCAAAACGGGCGGCCAGGTGCCTGGCGAATTCCTCGTCATATTCCAGCAGGGTGAGATCTTGCGGCGCCACGCCTCGCGTCAGGATCGCCTGGCTGACCACGCCGGTCCCCGGACCGATTTCCAGCACCGGGCCAGCCCCAGGATCGATCTGGCGGGCAATGGCCTGGGCCAGGGCAGGGCCGGACGGAAAGATCGCGCCGATGCTTTTGGGATTGGTGATCAGGGCGCGCAGGAAGCGCAGATTGTCGGCAAGGGTCGTTGTCACGGGTTAGCCTTGCCCTGTTTTTATGCCGGTAGCTTAAGGCCAAAGCGCAATCCGGCGAAGCGCCATCTTTGGCGTGGAAACGGAAAATTGCGCGACATCAAATAATTAAAGCCGGAGCCCGATCGGATCAGGCTTTATCGCAGCCGTTCCAAAACTCTTTCAACCGCGCCAGGAAGCCTTCGGCCTCCGGATGGGTGCCGGCGCCGCTTTCAATTTCGAACTCGCGCAGCAATTCCTTCTGGCGCTTGGTCAGCCTGACCGGCGTCTCCACCGCGACCTCGACATACAGGTCACCCTTCTGGGCGCTGCGCAGCACCGGCATGCCCTTGGCCTTCAGGCGGAATTGCCGCCCCGGCTGGGTACCTTCGGGGATAACTACCTTGGCCCGGCCGCCGTCCAATGTCGGCACTTCGATGCTGCCGCCCATGGCGGCGGTGACGAAGCTGACCGGCGCGCGGCAGTGCAAGTCATGGCCGTCGCGCTGGAAGATGGGATGTTCGGCGACCGACAGGAAAATATAGAGATCGCCTGACGGGCCGCCATTGGCGCCAACCGCGCCTTCGCCGGACAGGCGGATGCGGGTACCTTCCTCGACACCGGGCGGCACGTCGACATTGAGGGTGCGTTCCTTCTGCGCCACGCCGGCGCCGCGGCAGGCTTTGCACGGGTTGCGGATGATCTTGCCGCTGCCGCGGCATGCCGAGCAGCTGCGCTCGATGGTGAAGAAGCCCTGGGTGGCGCGCACCTTGCCGTGGCCCTGGCAGGTGGGACAGGTCTCCGGCTGGTGCCCGGTCTCGGCGCCGCTGCCGGCGCAGACATCGCAGGCCACCATGGTGGGCACCTTGATCTCGGCACTGCGGCCCCGCGCCGCTTCTTCCAGGCTGATTTCCAGATTGTAGCGCAGGTCCTGGCCGCGATTCTGGCGCTTGGCGCGCGACGCCCCGCCCATCATCTGGCCGAAGATATCCTCGAACACATCGCCGAAGCTGCCAAAGTCGCCGAACGGATTGCCGCCGCGCGCGCCGGCTGCCGCGCCCATGCCACCTTCGAAGGCGGCGTGGCCGAAACGGTCATAGGCGGCACGCTTCTGATCGTCCTTCAGGACGTCATAGGCTTCGTTGATTTCCTTAAACTTGATTTCGGCGGTGTGGTCGCCGGGATTCTTGTCGGGGTGAAACCGCATCGCCAACTTGCGATACGAAGATTTCAAAATGTCGCCGGTGGCGCCCTTCTGGCATTCCAGGGTCTCGTAATAACAGCGCTTCATGACGTCAAATCCGCCCCCGGATATGAAACAAAAGCCCCCGCGTTTTCACGCGAGGGCTTGATACTCTTTAGGCCTTCTTGTCGTCGACTTCCTCGAAGTCGGCGTCCACGACATTGTCATCCGGCTTGTTGCCGGCGCCGTCGGCAGCGGCATCGCCCGCCGCGCCTTCGGCCTGCTGGGCCTTGTACATGGCCTCGCCCAGCTTCATCGAGGCCTGGGCCAGGGTGTTGGTCTTTTCCTTGATGCCTTCGCTGTCTTCGCCGGTGACCGCGTCCTTCAGCGACGCCAGCGCCGCATCAATGGCGGTCTTCTCGTCCGGGCTGACCTTGTCGCCATGCTCGCCCATCGCCTTTTCGGTCGAATGGATCAGCGCGTCGGCCTGGTTCTTGGCTTCCACCAGTTCGCGGCGCTTCTTGTCGTCCGCGGCATGGCTTTCGGCTTCCTTGACCATCTTCTGGATGTCGGCGTCCGACAGGCCGCCCGAGGCCTGGATGCGGATCTGCTGTTCCTTGTTGGTCGCCTTGTCCTTGGCGGTGACGCTGACAATGCCGTTGGCGTCGATGTCGAAGGTGACTTCGATCTGCGGCACGCCGCGCGGCGCCGGGGGAATACCCTGCAGGTCGAAGCGGCCCAGTGACTTGTTGTCCGCCGCCATTTCGCGTTCACCCTGGAACACGTTGATGGTGACGGCGCCCTGATTGTCTTCGGCCGTGGAGAAGATGTTGCTCTTCTTGGTCGGGATGGTGGTGTTGCGGTCGATCAGGCGGGTGAAGACGCCGCCCAGGGTTTCGATGCCCAGGCTCAGCGGGGTCACGTCCAGCAGCAGCACGTCCTTGACTTCGCCCTTCAGCACGCCGCCCTGGATGGCGGCGCCGATGGCGACCACTTCATCCGGATTGACGCCCTTGTGGGGTTCCTTGCCGCCGAAGATCTGCCTCACGGCTTCCTGCACCTTGGGCATGCGGGTCATGCCGCCGACCAGGATGACTTCGTCGATCTGGGACGCGGTGACGCCGGCATCCTTCAGCGCCTGTTTCACCGGGCCGACGGTCTTCTGGATCAGGTCATCGACCAGCTTTTCCAGCGTGGCGCGGGTGATCTTGATGGTCAGATGCTTGGGACCGGCCGCGTCGGCTGTGATGAAGGGCAGGTTCACTTCCGTCGAAGCGGCGCTGGACAGTTCGATCTTGGCCTTTTCGGCGGCGTCCTTCAGGCGCTGGAGCGCCAGGCGGTCCGACCGCAGGTCGATGCCATTTTCCTTCTTGAACTCGTCGGCCAGGAAGTTGACGACGCGCTGGTCGAAGTCTTCGCCGCCCAGGAAGGTGTCGCCGTTGGTGGACTTCACCTCGAACACGCCGTCGCCGATTTCCAGCACGGACACGTCGAAGGTGCCGCCGCCAAGGTCATACACGGCGATGACGCCGTTCGACTTCTTGTCCAGGCCGTAAGCCAGCGCCGCAGCGGTGGGCTCATTGATGATGCGCAGCACTTCTAGGCCGGCGATCTTGCCGGAGTCCTTGGTGGCCTGGCGCTGGGCGTCGTTGAAATAGGCCGGAACGGTGATCACGGCCTGGGTGACCTTTTCGCCCAGATGGGCTTCGGCGGTTTCCTTCATCTTCTGCAGGATGAAGCCCGAGATTTCGGACGGCGAAAACTTCTTGCCGTCGCGGCCCGCGACCCAGGCATCGCCATTGTCGGCTTTGACGATCTTGTAGGGGACCATGCCCATGTCCTTCTGGGTCATGGGATCGTCGAAGCGGCGGCCGATCAGGCGCTTGATGGCGAAGAACGTGTGTTCGGGATTGGTGACGCCCTGGCGCTTGGCGGGCTGGCCGATCAGGCGCTCGCCATCGGGGGTAAAGGCGACGATGGACGGGGTGGTGCGGGCGCCTTCCGCATTCTCGATAACCTTGGGGGCCGAGCCCTCCATGACCGCCACGCAGCTGTTGGTGGTGCCCAGGTCGATACCGATTACTTTAGCCATTCTCACGTTCCTCTCATTGGGCATGGAGTCCTGACCCCCAAGGGCGTCCTCCGGTCCATCCCATTGAATTCTTTGTCAAAATAAGCCACGGGCGAAACCCATGCTTACACAAGGGGGTATATAGGGAGGGGCTCGGCTCTTGCCAAGCCTTTGGCGCGATTCCGTTATCAGGCCCTTGGGGGCCTAAAGGTCGGGAAGGCTCACAAAGGCGCCGTCGCCCTCATCGCCACGGATCTTGGCGTTGCGGTTC
>CAIUTH010000078.1 GCA_903902075.1 uncultured Alphaproteobacteria bacterium | reverse complement strand
GGCATGGCAGTCCCAGCTTTCCGCGCCGGTGATGATCTTTTCGGCGATGACCACATCGCCGACTTTCAGATGCGGCGACAGTGCGCCGGCCAGGCCGATGGAAATCACGCCGCTGATATCGCCGTGCAGGGCCTTGAGCTTGGCGGCCAGTCCATCGCCATCGCCGCCGCCGGCCACCGCGATAACGCCGGCCACGCCAACGATACCGGCTTCCTTGGAGAGGCCCGTCACGGCCAGAACCGTCACAGGCCGTATTCCACGCGCCGCGAATTACCGGTCTTGAGATTGCGGTAGCGCGCCAGGGCCCAGAGCGGGAAGAGCTTCGGATAGCCGTGATAGTTCAGATAAAACACGCGCGGGAAACCGCCGCCGGTGTAATGCGGCTGGCTCCATAGACCGTCGCCTTCCTGCGTCGCCTTCAGGTAATTGACGCCCCGCGCCACGGCCGGATGATCGACCAGTCCCGCCGCCATCAGGCCCAGCAGCGCCCAGGCCGTCTGTGACGCGGTCGAAGGCGCCGGCTCGTAGCCTTTGTAATCCAGCTTGTAGCTGTCGCAATTCTCACCCCAGCCGCCATCCGGATTCTGGATGGCCAGCAGCCAGTCGGCGCCGCGCTTCATGGTGGCATGATCGGGGCCAAGTCCCGCGCCGTTCAAACCCGCCAGCGCCGACCAGGTGCCATAGATGTAATTGACGCCCCAGCGGCCCCACCAGGAACCATCGTCACACTGGGTCTTGATCAGATATTCGACACCGGCCTTCAGGCGCGGATCATCCGTCTTGCCCAGCTGCGCCAGCATGCCCACGCAACGGCCCGAAACGTCTTCGGTCGGCGGGTCCAGCAGCGCGCCATGATCGGCGAAGGGAATGTTGTTCAGGTAGTAATAGGAATTGTCGGCATCGAAAGCGCCCCAGCCGCCGTCGCGGCTTTGCAGGCCCTCCACCCATTCGGTGCCCCGCGCGATGGAATCCTTGTACTGATCCCGCTGCGCGGCGCGGTCCATCGCCATCACCACCACGGCGGTGTCGTCCAGATCGGGGTAATAGTCGTTGCGGTACTGGAAGGCCCAGCCGCCGGGACGCACATTCGGCTTTTCTTCCGCCCAGTCGCCTTTCACATCCAGCACCTGCAGCGGCTTCAGCCATTCCAGGCCCCGCGCCACCGCGGCTTCCGCGGCCGCATCCTTGGTTTCCAGCAACGCATGTGCCACCAGCGCGGTGTCCCACACCGGCGAGACGCAAGGCTGGCAGTAGGCTTCGTCCGCCTTGATCACCAGCAGCTTTTCCACCGACTTGCGCGCAATGGCGCGGTCGGGATGACTTTCCGGATAGCCCAGCACGTCATACATCATCACGCTGTTGGCCATGGCGGGATAAATGGCGCCCAGCCCGTCCTCGCCGTTCAGGCGCTGCGTGGTCCAGGCACGGCAGGTTTCGATCGCCTTGTCGCGCGCGCCCTTGGGCCAGGGCACGACTTTCAAAACGCGATCCAGCGCACCAAAGAACGCCGACCAGCCAGCGCTCTGATGCGGCGCGCGGGGACTGGCGGCAGGTACGCCGTCCACGAAGAGTTCGCCGATATGAATGCCGCGCGGATTGCGCGCCAGCGGCTGTTTCGCGCACAGCACCAGCAGCGGCACGATCACGGTGCGCGCCCAATAGCTCATCTTGGACAGGTGCACCGGGAACCAGCGCGGCAGCAAAATCAGTTCCGGAGGCACGGTGGGCACATCGTTCCAGGAACATTGCCCGTAGAGCGCCAACAGGATGCGGGTGAAGACATTGGCCTTGATGGCGCCGCCCCGGGCGCGGATCGCTTCGCGGGCCCGCGCCATGTGCGGCGCGTCGATGTCGTCACCGATCATCTTCAGCGCAAAATACGCCTTCACCGTCGCGGAAATGTCGAAGGCGCCCTGGTGGTACAGCGGCCAGCCGCCATGTTCGCCCTGGATGCGGCGCAGGTAGGCGCCGATCTTGCGCTCCAATTCCAGGTTAGGCGTCTCGGCCAGGTAATGCACCAGCAGGACATATTCGGCCGGGATGGTGGCGTCGGCCTCCAGCTCATAGACCCAGTGCCCGTCAGGCTTCTGCTGGGCCAGGATCGCCGCCGTGGCGGCGCCGATCGCGCCTTCCACTTCGACAAAATCGTGCGCGTTCAACTGGTTCATGCCGCCACTATAAAGACAGATGGCGCAGCGCCAAAGCCGCCGCCGTTTCGCCGGAGCGCAGGGCGCCCTCGATGGTCGCGGGCAGCCCCGTCTGGGTCCAGTCGCCGGCCAGAAACAGGTTGGGCCAACCCGTTTTTGCGGCGGGGCGGCGGGCATCCTGGGCCGAGGTGGCGGCAAAGGTGGCGCGCTTTTCCTTGACGATCTGCCAGGCGGGCATGGGGGCGGTGATATCCAGCGCCTTGGCGACATCGGCCCAGATGCGGGTGGCCAGCGCCTCGCGGTCCTGGTCCACGATGGCGTCGGCCCCCGACACCGTCACCGAGATGCGGTCGGGGAAGCTGAAGATCCATTCGGCGGTGCCGCCGATCACCCCCAGCATGGCCGGTACGCCCGCGGGCGCGGGCATCTTGAAATGGGCGTTGACGATGGCGCGGAAATCATCGGGCGCGGTCAGGGTGGGGATCAGGTCCTTGGCCACCCAGGGCGGCACCGCCAGCACCAGCGCATCATTCGGCGCCAGCGGAAGGGCCGCCTCGCCCAGGTCCAGCGCCATGGCGCTGCGCCGGCCAAGGGTAATGCCGCGCAGGCGCGTGCCCAATTGCACCTTGGCATCCTTGCTTTGCAGATAGGCCAGCGCCGGATCGATGAAGGCCGCCGCCAGGGTGGGTTGGGCGATGCGCGGGCGGTAATGGCGGCCACCCTTGGCCAAGCTCTCGCGCAACACAGCGCCCGCCAGCATCGCCGAAGAATCCTCCGGTTCGGTGTTCAGCGCCGCCAGCAGGAAGGGATGCATCAGCCTCCGCCACAAAGGGCCACGGTCCTTGACGATATCGCCGATGCGCGCCGTCTTGTTGGCCCACAGCAGCGGTGCATAGCTGAGATAATCACCCGTACGGCTGCCCGGCACGCGGCGGCCTGCGCGCGCGATCCAGTAAGGCAGGCCACCTTCATTGGGCCGCAAGGTCCAGCGCTGATTGTCCTTCAAATCCACAAAGGAAAATTCGGCGCGCGGCGGTCCCGCCAGCGCATCCTTGGCGCCGATCCGCGCCAGATAGGCATGGACGGCGCGGTTGCCCGACAGAACCAGATGATTGCCATTGTCGATGATCCCGCCAAAGGCCGGATCGAAATAGGAACGGCAACGCCCGCCCGCCTGCGGCGCCGTCTCGATCACGGTCACCGACGCGCCGCGCGATGCCAACACCGTCGCAGCCGACAGGCCGGCCAGTCCGGCGCCGATGACATAAGCCTTCTTCATCCAAAAATGCCCTGGCGCAGCACCAGCGACATCAGACGCGACTTGGGCAGCGACACGCGCCGGCGCGGCGCGGCGAAACCCTGCGCTTCACTGGCGGACAGAATCTGCGAATAGACCGCGCCCATCAGGCGGGGCGTTTTGATCCGCCCCTTGGGCCGCGCCGACAGGATGCGCTGGGCCTGGTCATAATGATGATGCGCCTGTGCCGCGACCTTGCGGCACACCGCGTCAATCTGGGGTTTGTTAACGATGGCCTGCACGTCCAGCGAGCGGCAGCAATCCATCTCCTGCAGATATTCGCGCGGCAGGTAGAGCCGGCCGATGGCCGCGTCCTCGTCGATGTCGCGCAGGATGTTGGTCAGCTGCAGCGCGCGGCCCAGATGATGCGCCAGGTCGAAGCCCGGCCCCTCGTCCATGCCGAACACCTTGATGGACAGGCGCCCCACCGCGCTGGCCACCCGGTCGCAATACAGGTCCAGTGTGGCCAGATCGGGCGCGACGATATCCTCGGCCACGTCCATGTCCATGCCGTCCAGCACCGCCAGGAAGTCTTCCAGGCGCAAGCCATAATGCGCGATGGCCGGCGCCAGAAAACGAACCTGCTGCGCGACGGTGCCGGCATAAAGGCCGCGCAGGTCGGCGCGCCATTGTTCCAGCTTTTCATGGCGCTCCGCACGGGTGCCGACGCCGTCATCGGCAATGTCGTCTACCTTGCGGCAGAAGGCATAGATGGCGAACATGGCATCGCGCTCTTCGGCCGGCATCAGCCGCATGGCGAGATAGAAAGAGCTGCTCTTGGCCTTCTTCTGCACGGCCTTGGCGGCGGGGGCGCCGATATTCTCTGCATTGGTCATTTGGGGCGTCTCAGGCGCATCAGCGCGAAGGAAGGAAAGCGTTTCAGGAACAGGGCCGCCACGTCCATCTTGGAATGATGCACAGGCTGGCTGAGCGGGTCGCGGTTCATCAGCATGGTGTTCAGATCGTCGGCCAAGGTCTGGATCAGGTCCACCTCCAGCGCCAGCCGGCCGTCTTTTATATCGCGCGCAAAAGGCCGCGAAGCCTCCAGAAGCTCGGCATTCAGACGCGCCAGTCCGGCGATCACCGCCGCCAGGACCGGATTAGCCTTGTTTTCACCCAATGCTTCGACGCCGATTCCGGCCAGCAAAGGCTCCGGGACATAGACCCGGTTCAACTCGCGGTAATCCTTGGCGCAGTCCTGCAGGTGGTTGATCACCTGGAGGGCAGCGCACAGGGCGTCATTGGCTGGCCACAGGTCCGGGCTTTCACCATGCACGTCCAGCACAAAGCGGCCCACCGGCATGGCACTGTAACGGCAATAATCGATCAGATCATCCCAGTCCCGGTAACGCTGCTTGGTGCAATCGCGGCGGAATGCTTCCAAGAGGTCCAGTGCATGCACCGGCGACAGGCCACGCTCTTTCTGAATTTCGTGCAGCCTGACGCCTTCAGGCACCACATCACTCTCGCCCACCAAGCTGGCGCGCATCTGTTCCAGCAGCGCCAGCTTTTCATCGGGCGCAGCGGTGACGCTATCGGCCACATCGTCCGCCGCGCGCACGAAATGGTAGAACGCCATAACTGGCGGACGATACTTGGGCGCGATCAGGATCGAAGCGACGGGAAAATTCTCGTCCTTGTGGCCCTTGCCCGATTGCAATTCGGCGACGCTGCTCATGCCGCGCCCTTTCCGGCATCCGCCTGGGCCTGGCCCTTCCACATGCCGCCCTTGCCCGACCAGTGCTGGACGGCCGATTGCATGGTAAAAGCCGCATAGAAGATACCGATCAGCGGCAGGGCTAGGCCCCACAGCGGCGACAGGCGATAGAAGCGCAGCATGGGCTGGTACATCAGCGCCATGATGATCCAGGCCAACCATCCGGCCAATTGCGAAATACCCCAGGCGAACAGCGCAGTCATCACCGGCGCCAGATAGACCAGCGCCAGGCCCAGCATGGTGCCGGCCAGCACCAGCGGCGAATAACCCAGTTGGGCATAGGCGCTGCGCGTCACCATCTGGCGGATATCGGCGATATGGGGATAGGGCCGCAAGCTGACGGCGCGGTCGGTCAGCCCCAGCCAGATGGGACCCTGGCGCTTCATGGCCCGGCCCAGCGCGCAATCGTCGATGATGTTGTGCCGAATGGCAGCAATGCCGCCGGCTTTTTCAAGCGCCGCGCTATTGGCCAGCATGCAGCCGCCGGCCGCTGCCGCCACGGGGTTGCGCGGATTGTTGACCGCGCCGAACGGAAACAGCATGTCGAAGAAAAACACGAAGGCGGGAATCAGGAAATGCTCGGCCGCCGACTTGCAGTTCAGCCGCGCCATCAGCGACACCAGCACCCGGTTGCCGTCCCTGGCGCGCGCCACCAGCATGCTGAGATTGTCCGGAGCATGGGCGATGTCGGCGTCGGTAAACCACAGATAATCCGGCTTGAAGGCGGCGGCATAATCGCTGCCCTGGCTCATCGCCCACAGCTTACCAGTCCAGCCCTGCGGGCGCGCCGCGCCGGTCAGGACTGTCAGCCGCTCGGAATTCAGCGCCCGCGCCAGGGCACCGGTACCATCGCCCGACTGGTCGTCCACCAGCACGATGCGAAACTCACCCGGATAATCCTGGGCGATCAGGCTACCGATGCTGCGCTGGATCACATCCGCCTCGTCGCGGGCCGGCACTACGGCCACCACCGACGGCCAGCCATCGGGTTGGACGACAGCTTGCGTATCGCGTTCGCGCAGCAGCCAGAAGCCGTTGTGGAACAGCAGCAGATAAAGCCAGACCAGGAGCGGCAGGAAGCCGAACAGGATGCCCGCGATCATGCAAGATATCCGTTCTCACGGAACCAGCTTAGCGCATCCTTCAGGCCTTCGCGATAGGGCCGCGCAGTATAGCCCAGATCGCGCCTGGCCTTCTCGCTGCTGAAGAACATGCGATAGCGCGACATACGCAGCGCATCGGCGGTGAGGAACGGCTCCTTGCCGGTCACGCGCGCAACGGCTTCGGCCGCCCAGGCCAGCGGGAACAAGGGCGCGCGCGGTATCTTGATGGTGGGCGCCTTGCGTCCCGACAGGAAAGCGATATCGCCCAGCATGGTCTGCAGCGCCACGTCCTCGCCGCCCAGTATGTAATTCTCACCGATCTTGCCCTTGTCCAGGGCCAGCAGATGGCCGCTGGCCACGTCATCGACATGCACCAGATTGAGCCCGGTATCGACAAAGGCGGGCATGCGCCCCGTGGCGGCCTCGACGATGATGCGCCCTGTCGGCGTGGGCTTGATGTCGCGCGGACCGATGGGGGTTGACGGCGCCACGATGACGGCGGGAAGGCCCTCCTCCCGCACCAGGCGTTCCACTTCGCGTTCGGCCAGCAGCTTGCTGCGCTTATAGGCGCCGATCACGCTTTGCGGCGTGTGGCGGGAATTTTCGTCCACCGCGGTAGCACCCGGCTTCAGTGCCGCGACGGAAGAGGTATAGACCACCCGTTCCACCCCTGCCTTCAACGCCGCACCCATGGTCGCCTTGGCGCCCTGGAAATTGTTGCGTTCGATCTCGCCCGGGTCGCGCGCCCAGAGGCGGTAATCGGCCGCGACATGGAACAGGTAGCGCGCGCCTTTGAGCGCGGCGGTCATCGACTCTTCATCGCGCATGTCGCCGACCACCGGCTCGCAATGCAGCTTGGCGATATTGAGCCGGTTGGCGGTGGGCCGCATCACCACCCGCACATGCAGGCCGCGCGCCACCAGCGCCCGCGCCACGGCCGAGCCGACGAACCCGGATGCTCCGGTGACCAGCGCGATATCAGACATTGGCGAACGCCTTTCGGCCCTCGATGCTCTGCCAATAGAGAAGCGCCGGCACGCCGATCACGATCTCGCGCGCCCGCTTGAGCAAGGATACCGCCACGCCCATCTCTGCCGGCAGGCCAAACAGCGGCGCCAGCATGGCATAGCCCCATTCCTGCACCCCGATGGCGGCGGGCACCGGGGCTGCGATGCTGCGCAGGGTGCACAGCAGGGCTTCCAGCGCGACGGCATTCAAAAAGCCGATCTGCCCGCCCACCAGGCGGAAGGAAATGAAAGTCCCCACACCTGCCCCGATCCAGGCCAGCAGATGCAGCGCCGCCGATACCGCCAGACGGCTCTTGGAGCTGTACATTTCCATGATCGCGGCGTGAAACGGGACGCCTTGGCGCAACGGGAAAAAGCGCGCGGCCAGACGCTCGGCCAGCCCGGCGCCTTTCTTCTGCAGGAAGATCAGCAGCGCAATCGCCGGAATCGCGAGCAGCAGCACCGCCAGCATGCCCTCGGTGACCGGCCCCGAACCTTCCAGGTGCCGGAACTGGGTGAAGCCCAGGCCCAGCCCGAAGGCCAGGAACACGACCTGCGCCATTGCTTCGGTGGTGGCGTCGCCGGCGACGGAGGCGGCGGCGTGGGCCGGGCTCATGCCCTTCAGCATCATCAGCCGCGCAGCGGCGACCATGCCGCCCACCGGCGAGAAGGGCGAAATCTCGGCGATGGAATCGCGCACCACACGGGCGAGATAGAAATCGCGCAACGGCCGGCGCTCGGCCGGCGGCAGCAGCGTGTACCAGGCAAAAGCGAGGCTGATGAACACCAGAAGCGCGAACAGGCACAGCAGCACCAGACCGCCGAAGCCGGCGCGCGCGACCGCCGCGAACACCGCGTCAAAACCGATGGTCCAGACCAGATAAACGGCCGCAACGACGCCAGCCAGCAGCGCGACAGCGACCCCGAGCTTTGGCGCCCACTTCATTACGCAGGAAGCGGCTTGGCGCGGAAACTCCACAAGCGCATGGCACCCAGCGCGGTTTCCGCCAGCTGGGGCAGGAAGCTGGGACGCAGCAATTCGGGCTCGAACACATCCATGCGGCGGCGATTTTCCGAATAGCAGTCTTCCAGGAAGCGGCGGAAGGTGAAGCCGTCCAGGAAGACGCTCGCCTGGGTCGCGGAGAATTCCTTGCCGTCGTTCAGGTCCTTGCCGCGCTTGGCGGTGCCCACCATGCGGCCCAGGGCGCGCATGTAATAGCGGAAGTCGGTCAGCGGCAGCAGCATGCGGGCGAGAAAGCCCTTCTGCGCCTGGTTATAGGCCATCCAGTTGACGAAGAAGACGATGTGGCGCGTCTCCTCATACATCAGGGTTTCGAAGATCTGGAACATTTCCTTGGGCAGGAATTGCGACTGCATGGCGATCTTGAAGACGCCGAAGCCCAAAAAAGAGTCCATACATTCGCCGAAGCCGAAATCCTTGAAGCGGGTTTCGACATTGTCGCTGACATCTTCCAGCGGCCGCTCGGCGGCGTCGATATTGTATTTCTGGATCATCACCCGGAGCAGCTTGGCGTGGCGGGCTTCCTCGAAACCCTGCAACGCCACGGCTTCCTTCATCACCGGGTCCTTGATGGTCTTGACGAATTCCGCAACGATCGCGCCGGCGCGGCGCTCGGTGTAGAAAACCTCTTCCCAGAACGGTACGGACTTCAGCCGCGCCAGCGCCGCCTCGTCCAGGTCCGGCCAGGGCAGCGTTTCAGGATCGAACTCGGTATAGGTCTGCATGAAATGCTTGCAGAAAGTGTCGCGGTGCTGCGGCGATCCGATTTTCATCAGGCGGCTTTCTTTTTCGGACCAATGAATTTCAACGCCATGCGCGCCAGGAAAGGCACGAAGCGCGGACGCTTCAAACGGTTGTCATAAGGCTTCAGGCGGCGGTCATTCTCGGCGACGCAGATGGCGATCAATTCGCCAACATCGATGTCCGACCCCAGCTGCCCGGCGCCGTTGACGGTGAAGTTGTTGTCCTGCTGGCCATTGGACACGTCCGAGGCGATGCCCATGCGCTCATAGATCAGGAACAGCCAGACCGCGAGAACCTTCAATTCGAAATAGGGCCGACGCCACCAGGGCATGTTGCGGCGATGCCAGGCCACCCAGTTGACGAAGAACAGGATGTGGCGGGCTTCCTCGTTCACCACCGGATCGAAGGTCTCGATCAGCTCGGGCGGGAAATAGCCGGTGTCTTTGGCGGCCTTGAACAGACCGAAGGCAAAGAACGAGTCTATGCATTCGCTGTAGCCGGTGACCAGGAAGGCCCATTCCGGATTCTTCGGCTTCTCATAGACCGGCTCGGGCGCCAGCTTGATGCCGTAAGCCTCGACCAGGTTGGCCAGCACATGGCGGTGGCGGCGTTCCTCGAAGCCGTTCAGCTCCACCGCCTTGCGCAGCAGCTGATCGGGAATGCTTTCGGCATAGGTGCAGACATTCAGACCGGCGCGGTTCTCGGTCTGAACCGCGATGTCCCAGATCGGCAGCGCGGTGATGCGCTTCTCGGCTTCCTCGCCCAGCTTGGGCCAGTCCAGCACCGCAGGCTTGTAGGGGTCATGGGTGTCGAGCAGCGTCTTGCAGAACAGACGCTTGTGCTCGTCCGAGCCGAACTTGATGGGACCATCACCGGGCCAGGCGCCGGTATCGCGCGTCAGGTCGGGGGGGATAGCGAAAGCCGGACTACTCATCGACGCTCCATTCTCGCACTGCAATACCCCTTTGACAGGAGCAATTGAACTCTAAAATGATCTCCGTCAAATACAGCGTAAGTAATTGATTTTATTGCGCTTTAAAGTCGGAAAAACCGCCGGTTTTGATCCCTTTTGCAGCAAGGGCGGCCGCCACCGCCGGATCGGTCAAAGCCGCCAGCTCCCCGGCATACTGATAACCCGGCGCCGAGCCCGGGTAAGGCCCGGTGGCCGGGTGGGCGTAGATCTCGCTCAGGCCCTCGGGAAGATGTTCGATCAGCCCCGCCAGCCGCTTTCCCGTCATGGCGCCGGACCAGGCCAGGCCGAACACTGCATCGGGCGCGGTGATGCCGGCGCGGCGGAAACGGCCGCGCAAGGCGCGCGCAAACGGCGCGGTCAGCGCCACCACGCCGGAGGCCTTGTGAGGTTCGATCTTGCCCAGCACATCCTGCGGCTCCAGCGGCACGCGCGCACCCGTCACGCGATGGGCCTTGCCGATCTTCACGATCAGCGAAGCGATGGTGGGATGCAGATGGAAATGCTTGTGGGCGTTGACGTGATCCAGCCGCAGGCCCGTGGCCTCGAACGCCGCGAACTGGGCCTCGATCTCGGCCGCCAGTTGCGCGCGCACTTTGGGGAAAAAAAACATGGCGGCGCCCGCGCGCGCCATGTCGGTGCGAAAATGGCCGGTCGCATCGACCAGATCGGGCACCGCATCCCGCGGCAGGATCGGCCTGCCCTCGACCAATACCAGATGCAGTCCGACACGCAGTTCCGGCATGGTTTTGGCGCGCGTAACGGCGTCGCCGGCGGCAGCGCCGGCCACCATCAGGCTTGCGGCGGAAAGAATGCCATTCCGGTGTGCGCGCTCGACCGCCTCGTTGACTTCGATAGCGGCACCGAAGTCATCCGCCGTGACGATCAGGCGTTTCACGCCTAGGAGACGATCATGTCTTCGCGGTTCTTCAGGAACTGGAAGAACTCCACGCCTTCGCGCAGGCGGCGCACCAGCATGTCGCGGCTGGTGAGCATCTCCTTGACGATCTCGGCGATCTTGGACGGGCGGAAGTAGAACTTCTTGTAGAAGTCCTCCACCGAATTGAAAATCTCGGTATGGCCCAGATGCGGATAGTTCAGCGGCGCAATCTGCGTGCCGTCATCCGTCAGCAGGTCCACATCGGAGGCAAACCAGCCATTTTCCTTGGCCTGCTTGTACAGGAAGGTGCCCGGATAGGGCGCGGCCAGCGACACCTGGATGGTGTGCGGGTTCACATCCTTGGCGAACTGCAGGGTTTCCTGGATAGTTTCGCGGGTTTCCCCGGGCAGGCCCAGGATGAAGGTGCCGTGCACCACGATGCCCAGGTCGTGGCAGTCCTTGGAGAAGCGGCGCGCGACATCGACCAGGAGGCCCTTCTTGATATTGTGCAGGATCTGCTGGTTGCCGGATTCATAACCGACCAGCAGCAGGCGAAGGCCATTGGCCTTCATCACTTCCAGCGTCTTGCGCGGCACATTGGCCTTGGCATTGCACGACCAGGTTACCTTCAGCGGGCCCAGCGCCTTGGCCAGTTCTTCCACGCGGTCGTGATTGTCGGTCAATGTGTCGTCGTCGAAGAAAATCTCCCGCACTTCCGGGAAATTGTCCTTCACATACTGAACGTCCTGAACCACGCGCGCGGTGGACATGAAACGATACTTGTGGCCACCGATGGTCTGGGGCCACAGGCAGAAGGTGCAGCGCGACTTGCAGCCGCGGCCCGTGTACCAGGACATGTAGGGGTGCAGCAGGTAGCCGCCGAAATACTTCTTCACGTCCAGCTGTTTGTAATAGGGCAGCACCGAGGGAAGCTTGTCCATGTCCACCAGGATTTCGCGCTCGGGGTTCGAGACGATCTGGCCGGAGGCATCGCGATAGGTCAGGCCCTTGATGGTGGACCAGTCGGCGCCTTCCGCGATTTCCTTGATGGTGAAGTCATATTCATTGCGCGCCACGAAATCGAGTTCGGGGCAGGCGGCCATGCTTTCCATCGGCTCGACCGCGACCTTGGCGCCGATGAAGCCGATCTTGGCGGTAATCACTCTATACTTTAGTCCGAAGCCACGCTCATTATAATCAGTATAGTCCGAGCCAGCTATAAACTTGGCCTCACTATATAGGG
>CAIUTH010000077.1 GCA_903902075.1 uncultured Alphaproteobacteria bacterium | reverse complement strand
TGCCGAAATTGACCGTGACATAATCGGGCACCGAATTGCCGTTGGGCGTGGCGCCGTCCTTGCGCAGACCGGTGCCGTACAGCAGGTCGGCCGACAGGTGGGTCTTGTCCCAGCTGTAGGACACGCCCGCCGACAGCGAGAACAGCTGCTGGTGGTCCAGCGGGATATAATTGCCTGCGATATAGGCCAGGTCACCCGGATCGAACTGGAACTGGCTGGAATTGATGTTCCGGCCCACGGCGCGTTCATATGAAGCGTTGGTGTATGCGGTGAACCCATCATGGCTGTAGTTGATGGTCAGCTCGCCGCCATATTGGCGTCCCTGTGCATAGTTGAAGGGCGTCAGGATGATGGGCGCGCCGAACTGGCCTTCATCGATCAGGTTCTTGGCGGCCTTGTAGAAACTGTCCAGCCCGATGGTCCAGTCGCCCAGCTTCTTCTCCCCGCCCAGGTCGTAATAGTCGGCGCGTTCGGCCCGGGGTGTGGTGTTGAGCGTGCCGGTTGCCGCCGCGGTGGTGTTGTTGAACAGCCCGATACTGGAGCTGGCCACCAGTTCGAACGGCGGCGGCGAGAAATAGCGCGCATAGCCGGCATGAATGGTGAGGGTGTCGGTGGGTTTCCACACCGCATTGGCGCGCGGGCTGAGCTGGTTCTCGGCGTCATAAGCCGAGAAGGCGTCGTAACGCAGGCCGTAATTGAATGTGAGGGTGTCGGTGAGCGCCCATTCGTCCTGGGCATAGAGCCCGTAATTGTAACCATGCTTGCTGCCATTGTCGGCAATCGTCAGCGGCACGACGGAAGTCTGGCAGGTTTGCGCCGGATCTGTGCAAAGCGGGTTGGGGTTGCCGATGCCGCGGCCGCCCGGCGCCGTCGCCAGCACACGCGATGAGGTGCGCGAGAGCGTATCATCGGCCTGGTACAGAACGCCGAAGCGGATGGTGTGGCCGGTAAACGCATGCCAGGCGCCTTCAGCCTGCAAGCCATAGGCGGTGTCGCGCTTGTAGGCGGTCTGGGCGTTGCCGTTACAGAGAATGTCCCCGATGTTATCGCCCGGCGTGAAGAGCAGGCTGGAATAACGCCCGAACAAAGACACCTGGTAATCCAGCTTCTCCGTCGAATGCAGGTAGCTCAGGATGCTGTAATGGGTGATCTCGCGCTGGCGTTCGTCGAGATTTTCAGACGCAAAGCCGGCGGCGCCATTGGCATTCAGCAGAAAGTTTCCGCTGGCGGGATTGCGCGGACCCAGTCCCACGATCCCGTCCAGTCCGCTGGGCTGCAAGCCGATGCGGTTGGGAATCTGGAAGATGGCGTTGGAAGTGCCCAGCACCGCGCTGACGCTGCTGTTGTTGTCCAGGATGTCCTGCAGGTAGGCGAAGCCGTGATATTGCTGGGTGCGGTCGTGGCGCGGATCGCTGCTGCCATCGGGTGACTCGATGCCCAGCGTATTGGTGGTGTAATCGCCCGACACGAAATAGTTGAAATGCCCGGACGAGCCGCCATAGGCGAAGGACGGCGACATGGTGGAATGGCTGCCGCCATACATGCTGACCGCGCCGCCATCCTCGAACACGCCGCTCTTGGTCTGGATGTCCACGATGCCGGCAGTGCGCAGGCCGTATTCGGCGGGCAGGGCGCCGGTGATCAGGCGTACCGACTCCGCCAGACGCGGGTCCAGGGTCTGGCCGAACACCGAGATGCCTTCCGGCAGGATGATGCCGTTCAGCCGGTATTGCAGGCCGTTATGCTCGCCGCGGACATGCAGCTGGCCGAAACTGTCCTGCGTCACGCCGGGCATCTGCAGCACCACGGAATTGAGCTGGGCATTGTCGCCGCCGGGCTGGTTCTGAATATCCCGGGCGGTGACGGTGTAAGTGGACGCGCCGGTCTGGGTCTGGATGCCGTTGCGGGCAGCGGCCAGCTTCTGAGCGGTGACGGTGACGGTTTCAGTGGCTTCCTGTGCCAGTGCCGACGCTGTCAGCAGCGCGGCGGTACCCAATAGCAATAAAGAACGAAACAACATGACGGACTCCGAAATGGGAAAATGCACGCCGGGGCGTGCTGGGGCGGCGATGAAGCCGCACGCAATTTTTTCGAAGTTAGCGGCGTGGTGGCGCGCGGCTCTGCCAGGCAAAGGCCCTGGCGGAGCTGGGCGTATGGCCGGGCAGGGCGGAGAACTCTGCCGCGGCATAGATCAGGCTGATCAGGGCGGTCGAAGCCGCAGGCGCGACGAAGATGCCGGCATGGGCCACTTCCTGGCACAGGCGGCATTGGTCGATCGGGTCCTGGGCCTTGAGCGGCGCCTTGAGCGGGGAGGCCTGGTTGGCCGCCACGGTCTGAAGCTGGGCATGAACATGGCTCTGGACCGCCAGGCCCTGAAGGAAGAAGGCCAGCAGCGCAAACGCCGTCACCCACCGCTTGAAGGCGGATGTTTTCAGCGCGGGGCTGGCAACGGCACGGGCCATGGACCGCAAACTAAGCGGATCGCCATCGGGGTACAACGGGGCGAACGACGTATCCGGAAAGGCCCAAGCTATTGAGAAACATTCTTAATTGGGTAAATTTGCCAAGGGTTGGAGCATGATTTGCGAGTTATTCGCAAATGCAGGTGCGAGCCCTTAAAATACCCTTTAATCCGCCGCTTGACCCCCCGGGGCACGGTGGGTATAAGCCGCCACCTTCCAGGGCAGGCCGTCTGCGGAAAAAACCGCAAAAACGCTGTTGGGAAGCCAGTTTAAAGAGCTTAAACGCGCGACTCAGGTGTCAAAACCTCAGTCCTCCGCAAGCTTCGGACCGGGAAGATTTCCCGCGTCCGGTTTTTGTTTTTCGTTTGCCGCGGCTGATCACCGGGCAACAAAAGGGAAGTGGGAATGCCGACAGTCAACCAGCTCATTCGCAAGCCGCGCGGCTCCAAGCCCAAGCGCAACAAGGTTCCGGCCCTGCAGCAGTGCCCGCAAAAGCGCGCCGTCTGCACCCGCGTCTATACGACGACGCCGAAGAAGCCGAACTCCGCGCTGCGCAAGGTCGCCAAGGTGCGCCTGACCAACGGCTTCGAAGCGCTGACCTACATTCCCGGCGAAGGCCATAACCTGCAGGAACACAGCGTCGTGCTGATCCGCGGCGGCCGCGTGAAGGATCTTCCCGGCGTGCGCTACCACATCATCCGCGGCGTGCTGGACACCCAGGGCGTCAAGGACCGCAAGAAGCGCCGCTCGCTCTATGGCGCCAAGCGTCCGAAGTAAGGAGATATAGATGTCCCGCCGCCACCGCGCCGAACGCCGCGAAATCACCCCGGACGCCAAGTTTGGCGACCTCGTTCTCGCCAAGTTCATGAACTCCCTGATGTATGACGGCAAGAAG
>CAIUTH010000076.1 GCA_903902075.1 uncultured Alphaproteobacteria bacterium | reverse complement strand
GACCAGCGCGCCCAGCAGCATCTGAAAGTAAACAAGTGCAACGAAAGCGAAGCCGCGCTTGGTCCCTCCGGCGTCACTTCGCTCCGCGTCCGATACGCTGTCGCTATCGGACCCACGCAGATATTCCAGCGCGATCCACAATATCGCCATCAGCAACAGCAGGGCCGCGCCCAGATGGATGGCCAGGCGATACTGGCTGACCGAGGTGCGCACCTCCAGGCCGGACGACACCATCCACCAGCCGATCAATCCCTGCAGCCCGCCCAGCGCGAACAGCAGCAGCATGCGCCGCCATTCGCTGCGCTGGATGGCGCCGACCGCGGCGAACCAGAGGAATGGCACGAAGAACACCACGCCCAAGAGCCGCCCCAGAAGGCGATGACCCCATTCCCACCAGAAGATGCCCTTGAAGGCGTCCAGGCTCATGCCCTGGTTCTGGACGATGTACTGGGGAATGCGCTGATACTTGGCGAAGGCGTCCGCCCACTGCGCATCGTTCAGCGGCGGCAGTGCGCCCATGATGGGCTTCCATTCGGTGATGGACAGGCCCGAACCGGTCAGGCGCGTCAGCCCGCCAACGGTAATCATCCCCAGGATCACCAGCGCCACGGCCAGCAGCCACAGGCCCACGGCGCGGCGCGACTTGAAGAAGTTTTCGAAAGCGGTCATGCGGTGCTTCTGATACCGTCCCGGATCGAAACCGTCAAAGATTTCCCCCGGATCTGCCCAAAATGTCTCGCCGCACCAAGACTTTGATTGCCGCCATCCTGATCGTTTTTGTCTGGCTGCCTGCCTACATGGTGCTGATCGCAGGGCTGCAATGGCGAATCCTGCCGGGCGCGCCCTGGTATGTCGCCTTGCTGTTTTACGCCGTGGCCGGAACTGCCTGGATACTTCCCATCGGCTTTTCGTTTCCCTGGATATACCGCCAGAACACCAAGCCAGGGACATGATCGACAACAAGGACCAGAGCCGCTTCGAACTGGAAGAAGACGGCCTGCTGGCCTGGGCCAATTATCGCATCCGCGACGGCGCCTATGTCATTCCCCATGTCGAGGCCGATCCGGACCTGCGCGGCACCGGCGCCGCCGGCCAGCTGATGCAGCAGATCGTGGAGCATGCGCGCGCAAATCAGCTGGTGATCGTGCCGCGCTGTTCCTATGCCCAGGCCTGGTTCCAGCGCCATCCGGAAGCCGCCGACGTGCTGGATTAGGAAGACTGCTGCAAAAAAGCGTCCGCACTCTCGCCTTTTGACAAAATCAGGTGAGGAATACCCAAAACTCTTCATGTTGAGCTTGTCGAAGCATGACGGGCGCCCTTGACGGTGGAACCCGGCCCGTGCCCCGATGATCGCGTGGGGCAATCTTGGGAATCTCTATGTGGCGGGTAAAATCCCTGGATGCGGTGCTGGCCACCGCCGAAAAGAAATCCCTGCATCGCAGCCTGGGTCCGGTCCAGCTGACCTTGCTGGGCATCGGCGGTGTCATCGGCACCGGCATATTTGTGCTGACGGCCGAGGCGGCGCAGAAGACCGGGCCCGGCATGCTGCTGGCCTTTGTCATCGCCGGCACGGTCAGCGCCGTGGCGGCCCTGTGCTACGCCGAGCTGGCGTCCATGGTGCCGGTTTCGGGCTCGGCCTACACCTATTCCTACGCCGTGCTGGGCGAGCTGATGGCCTGGCTGGTGGGCTGGGCGCTGGTGCTGGAATATGCCGTGGCCGCCAGCGCCGTATCGGTGGGCTGGTCCGGATACATCGTCGGGCTTCTGGCCCACCTGCCCACTCCCATCGTCATTCCTCCGGCACTGGCGACGGGTCCCTATGCGGGCGGCATCGTCAATGTGCTGGCCGTCTGCATCGCGCTGGCGGTGACCGCACTGCTCACCATCGGCACGCGCGAAAGCGCCACCGTCAATGCCTGTCTTGTGGCGGTGAAGCTGGTGGCGCTGGCGGCCTTCATGTGGCTGGCGCTGCCGGTGATGCACATGCAGAATTTCCATCCCTTCGCGCCACTGGGGACCCCGGGCGTGATCGGCGCGGCCGCGTCCATCTTCTTTGCCTATGTCGGCTTTGATGCGGTCTCGACCGCGGCCGAGGAAACCAAGAACCCGCAGCGCAACCTGCCCATCGGGCTGATCGGCTCGCTGGGCATCTGCACGGTCATCTATCTGCTGGTGGCGGCCGGCGCGATCGGCTCCTACGGCGCCCAGCCGGTGTTCGGGCCGCATGGCGAAGTGCTGGAGCCCGGCTCCAGGGCGCTTCAGGTCATGTGCAGCAGCCTTGCCACCCAGCCGCTGGTCTGTTCGCGCGAAGCGCTGGCGCATGTGCTGCGGTCCATCAATCACCCCATGGTCGGCAACTTCCTAGGACTGGCGGCGGGCCTGGCCTTGCCCACCGTCATCCTGATGATGATGTACGGCCAGACCCGCATCTTCTTTGTGATGTCGCGCGACGGGCTGCTGCCCGAAGTGCTGAGCCGCGTGCATCCCCGCTTCAGGACCCCGCATGTGGTGACCTGGATTACCGGCGTGGCGGTGGCCTTCGCCGCCGCCTTCCTGCCGGTGGGCCAGCTGGCCGATATCTCGAATTCGGGGACACTGTTTGCCTTCGCCAGCGTCTCGGTGGCGGTGATGGTGCTGCGCCATACCCAGCCGAACCGTCCCCGCCCCTTCCGGGCCCCGCTAGTGTACCTGTTCGGCACCCTGTCGGTGATGGGCTGCGCGATCCTGTTTGTGTTCCTGCCCTGGCAGGCGCGGTTGTTGTTTCCCATCTGGGCGGCTATCGGCCTGGCCTTCTATTACGCCTATGGCTACCGCCACAGCCATGTCGGCCGCGAACTGCGGGATATACCGCCGGACGCGTGAACCTCAGAGATTCGCCAGCCAAGCCGCGAGCTGCGCCTTCCACAGGCCGGCCTGGCCGGTGGTGCCATGGCCGCGCGTCTGCGCACTGGCCGGGATCAGATAGAAGCTGCCATGCGCAAGCTTGGCCATCTGCCGCGCCATCACGCCGGTCTCTCCCGGATTGCGTTCATCATCGGCGGAATTGATCGCCAGCACCCGCGCGGTGATGCGCATCGGTTCCGGGTCATAATCGCGCGAGGCATCCAGCTGATAGATGGTGTCATTGGCATCGCCGCTGGAAGGCGCGGCCAGCACCTGGTCCAGCGCCTGGTCGGCGGCCGCATGGGTGCCGGCGCGCGCCTGCCAGCCCTGTGTACCGCCGCTGGTGGCGACGGAGAAAAAGGCGTTGGCATATTTCAGCGATGGCGGCTGCACCGTGTAATTGCCGCCGGCAAAGGCGGGATCGGCCTTGATGGTGTCGATCACCAGCCGCCGCATCATCCAGTTGCGCGACGCCATCGCGGCGGGCGTGGACGCCAGCGGCACCAGCCCATCCATCATGCCCGGATGCTGCGCGCCCCACATCCAGGTCAGCATGCCGCCCATGGAGTTGCCCATCACCAGCGTCAGGTGCTTGACGTGCAGATGCTCGGTCACCAGCCGCAGCTGCGCCGCGATCATGTCGTCATAGGTGTAGCGGGGAAATTTCATCTTGAGGCCGTCGGACGGCCTGGAGGATGCGCCCGCGCCGATACAATCCGGCAGGATGATGTAGTGGCGTGCCGCATCCAGCGGCTGGCCGGGGCCGAACAGTTCGCCGCCAAAGGCGGGATTGAGCAGCCCCCCGGCATTGCCGTTGGTGCCGTGCAGTACCAGAACGGCCGGGTTCCTGGGATCGCCCAGAGTGATGTAGTGCTGCTTCAGCTCCGGCAGCGTTTCGCCGGTGTGGAAGCCGAAGTCGTGGATGACGAATTCGCTTTCGACACGCGGCGGCGCAGCGGCGGATGTTGCCAGCGCGGCAGCCAGAAAAGCGGATGTGAGAAGCACCATGCGGATCACCTTGTTGTGTTATGCCGCGTGACTTCAGAATATCAGAAAGATGGATTGGAAAAGCCGGTGTTTTCGCCTGCCGCGGCGGGCGGCTTGGCATTCTTATCGTTCGCATTGCGAACGATAAGAATGGTCGGAGTGGCCGGATTTGAACCGACGACCCTTCGCCCCCCAGGCGAATGCTCTACCAGGCTGAGCCACACTCCGATGCCAAATTTGAGGACTGGGTACCTCGGGGGCGCGGAACATAGCGGCGGCGATGCCACGCAGCAAGCCCGTATCCGCAAGAGATTTTCCGCTGATTTTGTTATGAAATACGCTCGCGGGCGGCCTGCAGCCGGTCCTTGAGGCCGGTCAGTTCCTCCAGCAGCTCTTCCAGGCGTTCCCGTTCGGCAAAGCTGTCATCGGCCGCGATTTCCACCGCTTCCACAACCGGCTCGGGGACAAACGCGACAACAGGCTCTTCCACGACCGGCGCCACGGGCTCGGACATGTCAAAGAATGGCAGCGACATATCGGGCACGGCGCGCAGATGGGTGGGACGCGGCTTCTTCGCCGGTGCGGCGGGCGCCGGCTTTTCGACATAGACGATCTTTTCGATCACCCGCGGCGCGGGCGCCAGCAGCGAGTCCCCACGGCCAACATCGGCGACATGGCGCTGGCCCCGTTCCTTCAGGACCTTCTGCACACCCTTGATGGTGAAACCGTCGCTGTACAGCAGGGCGCGGATACCCTTGAGCAGGTCGACATCTTCAGGGCGGTAATAGCGGCGGCCACCGGCGCGTTTCACCGGCTTGATCTGGATGAAACGGCTTTCCCAGAAGCGCAGCACATGCTGCGGCACGTTCAGTTCGGTTGCGACTTCGCTGATGGTGCGAAAAGCCTCCGCCGACTTTGCCGGATACGCAAAAGCCGGGGCCGACATCAGTCCTCACCTTCCGGCGAGGGTGTCTGGCCGTTGATCACGGCCTTGAGCACATGGCTGGGACGGAACACCAAAACGCGGCGCGGCGCGATCGGCACTTCATCGCCAGTCTTGGGATTGCGGCCCATGCGCTGCGACTTCTGGCGCACCGCGAAGGTGCCAAAGGAGGACAGTTTCACGGTTTCGCCCTTGGCGAGCGCGCCGCAGACTTCTTCCAGCATGTCCTCGACCATCTGGGCCGAGTCGGTGCGCGACAGACCGACGGCCTGGAAAACAGCTTCGGTCAGGTCGGCTCTGGTCAAAGTTCCCGTGGTCATTTTGGCGACTCTGTAAGGTTATCCACAGCACGGTAACCCTGCTGGGGAATATCCGTCAACATCAAAGACTTGGAACGAGGAGTTTAAGTACGGGAACCCGGCTACCAGCGCAGCAGCGCAGCGCCCCATGTAAAGCCGCCGCCCATGGCTTCCAAAAGGACCAGGTCGCCGCGCTTGATCCGGCCATCCTGGATGGCCGTAACCAGCGCCAGGGGCACGGAAGCCGCCGAGGTATTGCCGTGCACCGCCAAGGTGGAGACCACCTTGGCGGGGTCTATGCCAAGCTTCTTGGCCGTGCCGTCCAGGATGCGCTGGTTGGCCTGGTGGGGCACGAACCAGTCGATCTGGTCCAGGGGGATGTTGGCCGCCTCGGCCGAAGCGACAATGGCGGCGGCGATGTTGGTCACCGCATGCTTGAAGACTTCCTTGCCCTGCATCCGCAGCTTGCCGGCGCCTTGGGTCGAGGACACGCCGCCATCGGCATAGAGCATGTCGTGCAACCGGCCATCCGAGAACAGGCGGGTGTTGAGGATGCCTTGGTCGGCATTGGTGCCTGTGCCCATATGGGCCTGCAGCACCACGGCGCCGGCGCCATCGCCAAACAAGACGCAGGTGGTGCGGTCCTCCCAGTCCAGCAGCCGCGACATGGTCTCGGCGCCGATCAACAGGATGGTGCGTGCCGCACCCGTGCGGATCAGGCTGTCGGCAATCGACATGCCATAGATGAAACCGGAGCATACCGCCTGCACGTCGAAGGCGGCGCCCTTGGTCATGCCCAGCCGCGCCTGCACGACGGTGGCGGTGGCGGGGAAGCTTTCATCCGGCGTGGTGGTGGCGCAGATGATCATGTCCAGTTCGCCCGCATCGATGCCGGCATCGGCCAGGGCGGCGCGAGCCGCGCCCAGCGCAAGATCAGACGTCTTTTCGCCCGGCAGCGCTATATAGCGCTGCTTGATGCCGGTGCGGCCCTGGATCCACTCGTCCGACGTGTCCATCTTTTTGGCCAAGTCGTCATTGGTGACGATGTTGGACGGCAGGCAGGCGCCTGCGCCGATGACACGGGCGCGGATCACAGTTCACCCGTGCGCGCGCCGGCGCTCTCGGCGGTAATGCGCGAGCGGTCGGTTGTGATGCGGGCATTGATGTCGGCGCGAGCCATGTCGATGGCCATGTCCAGCGCGCTGGCAAAGCCCACTGCGTCGGCGCCGCCATGGCTTTTGACCACGATGCCGTTGAGGCCCAGGAAAACCCCGCCATTCTGGGCCCTGGGGTCCAGCTTGCGGCGCAAGGTCTGCAGCGCACCCGACGCGATCACCGCGCCCAGCTTTGACATGAAGGAGCGCTTCAGCGCCGAACGCAGATAGGCGCCCACTAGCCGAGCGGTGCCTTCGGCAGTTTTCAGCGCGATATTGCCGGTGAAGCCGTCGGTCACCACCACGTCCACGGTACCCTTGGCGATATCATCGCCTTCGACAAAACCGTGGAACGCCATGGGCAGGTTGGAATTGCGCAGGATCTGGGCGGCGCCGCGCACACCCTCATTGCCCTTCTGCTCCTCGGCGCCGACATTGAGAATGCCGACCGTGGGCTTTTCCAGGCCGAAAATGGCATGGGCGAAGGCCTCCCCCATCACCGCGAAATCCACCAGCATCTCGTCGGTGGCCCCGACATTGGCGCCCACGTCCAGCACGATGGTCTGGCCCTTGAGCGTCGGCCAGATCACGGCAATGGCCGGACGCGAGATTCCTTCGATGATGCCAAGGCCGAACATCGACACGGCCATCAACGCGCCGGTATTGCCGGCGCTGACCGCGACATCGGCATCGCCTTCCTTCACGCAATTGATGGTGTGCCACATCGACGTGTCCTTGCCGCGGCGCAGGACATGACTGGGCTTGTCTTCCATGGTGACGCGGCCGGGCGCATGGCGCACCGTGGCGCGGCCCGCCAGCCTGGGATGGCAGGCGACCAGCGGATTCAATTCCGCTTCATCGCCATGCAGGATGAAATTGACCGCGCTGTGACGCTGGATGGTCTTGAGCAACGCGCTCACGACCACGACTGGGCCGGCATCACCGCCCATGGCATCGATCGAAACGGTCAGGGCGCGGGTCACGGCCACCTTTCGGGCGGGCGGGTCTTAGCTCTTCGCCTTGATGACTTCGCGATCGGCATAATGGCCGCACGCGCCGCAGATGTGATGCGGGCGCTTGGGCTCGCCGCACTTGGGGCAGTCACCATGAGCGGCGGCCACCAGGGCGTGATGCGAGCGGCGCATGTTGCGGCGCGACGGCGAGGTTTTTCGTTTCGGGACCGCCATGGCGGAAAACTCCTAAATGCCCGCCCCCAAAGGGATATGGGAGGGGGGCGCAAACAGGCGGCGTGGGTAGCAGGAAAGATGGGGCGGTTTCAAGCCAAAAGCCGGGCAGTAAAAGGGGTTAAAGCCCCTATTTCAGGCTTTTCAGTACGGCAAAGGGGCTTTCGGGGGCCTGGAAGCCGTCGCTGGGCGGGGCAAACTCCACCCCGGGGCGGCGGGGATAGGGCTCCAGGGACAGCACAAACTCCTCCAGCACCGGGGCTGCCAGCTCGTAATGCAGGCTGGAAATCTCCTCCGGACCCTCGTCCTCCAGGGAATCCAGCACCACCTCAGGGACCGATTCGTCCGCCGGCTTGTGGCGGGCGGTGCCGGCAAAGTGCAATTCCCGGTGGAAGCGGTGGTCCAGGCGGGCAGGCACCGGCTCCAGGGTGACGACGCAGGCCTGGGTGACATCGGCGCCCAGCTGGAAATCCAGGCCGAAGCGCACCGGGCCCAGCTTCTTGATCGTCACCTGGACATCCAGCCGCTGCAGCGACAGCAAGTCCGCCCAGCGGGCGATGGCGTCGCGCTGCGCGTCATCGGCGGCAAACGTCACCACGTCGCCGGCATTGCCCAGCCGGGCGAGATTATAGGGATGGGAGAGCGGCAGGACGTCGGTCATGGCTTCTATATAGACGGCAGCGCGCCGAAATCGAGACTGTCCGGCAGGGATTGTTTCAGTGCGGCGCGGGCGCGGGCGGCAT
>CAIUTH010000075.1 GCA_903902075.1 uncultured Alphaproteobacteria bacterium | reverse complement strand
CTTCCAGATCCTGCTTTATACGCTGGTGCTGGTGCCGCTGGGCGTGCTGCCGGCCTTCCTGCATATCGGCGGCGCGCTGTATCTGGCGGCCTCGGCCGGCATCGGGTTGTGGTTTCTGAAGGAAGCCATTGCCACCTATCGCGAGACCAATGAAATCAAGGAGCCCGCGGCCCACCGCCTGTTCGGCGTGTCGCTGGTGTATCTGACGGCGCTGTTCGCAACTCTCATCATCGAGAATCTGGCCGGGATTCCGCCGCTGGCTCTGTGGTCGTGAGGGATGATGATGCGGACCGCGCGCGCCGTAAACGCAATATCGCACTGGGGCTCACGCTCTTCGGTGTGGTTATACTGTTTTATCTGATGTCGATCGTGCAATGGCACGAACATACCGGCCACTAGAGGGGCACCGCCTATGAGCAGCGATGTGAAGCACGACTACCATTTGGTGGATCCCAGCCCATGGCCGGTGATCGGCTCGGTCTTCGCCTTCACCATGATGGTGGGCGCGGTGTTCTGGATGAACAAGGATTATGGCGCGTTCGGCATCCTGGCGGGCTCGCCCTGGATCGCGCTGATCGGCTTGGCCGGTGTGCTCTACACCATGGCCGGCTGGTGGCGCGACGTCATCAAGGAATCGGTGGTGCTGGGCAACCACACCCCGGTGGTGAAGCTGCACCTGCGCTACGGCATGCTGCTGTTCATCGCTTCCGAAGTGATGTTCTTCGTCGCCTGGTTCTGGGCCTATTTCAACACCGCCATCTTCCATGCCGATGTCGGCGTCTCGTCCTGGCCGCCGGCCGGCATCGTCACCCTGGATCCGTGGCACTTCCCGCTGCTGAACACCCTGATCCTGCTGACCTCGGGCACCACGGTGACCTGGGCGCATCACGCCATCCAGACCGGCGACCGTAAGGGCGCGATTCAGGGTCTGGTCCTGACCGTGCTGCTGGGCCTCAGCTTCACCTGCGTGCAGGCCTATGAATATGCCCATGCGCCCTTCACCTTCGGCTTCAACAACCTGGCGCTGGTGCCCTTCGCCGAAGGCTCCGCCCATGCGTTGCTGGCGGCGGGCGCGGGCAACTTCCAGGCGATCTATGGCTCGACCTTCTTCATGGCGACCGGCTTCCACGGCTTCCATGTCATCGTCGGCACCATCTTCCTGGCGGTCTGCCTGTTCCGCGCCATCGCGGGCCAGTTCACCCCGACCCGCCACTTCGGCTTCGAAGCGGCGGCCTGGTACTGGCACTTCGTCGACGTGGTGTGGCTATTCCTGTTCGCCTGCATCTATGTCTGGGGCGAAGGCCCTCTCGTGCAGGGCTGAGCCACGGAAGCGCCCAACACCATTCGAGCCATCCTCCTCGGCCTCTGTCCGCAATGCGGGCAGGGGCCGTTGTTTGACGGCTATATCGCACTGAAAAAACAGTGCCCGGCCTGCGGCCTGGATTACGCCATGTTCGATGCCGGCGATGGGCCGATGGTGTTCGGCATCCTGATCGTGGGCGCCATCGTTTGCGGCTTGGCGCTGTGGGTGGAATTCCGTTTCCAGCCGCCATTGTGGGTCCATGCCGCGCTATGGCTGCCGTTGATCTGTCT
>CAIUTH010000074.1 GCA_903902075.1 uncultured Alphaproteobacteria bacterium | reverse complement strand
TGCCGAACCCAGCCTAGTTCTGACCCTGGTCAGCCCGGATGGCGATGGCGGTTTTCCCAGTGAATTGACCACGGTGATGACCTATACGTTGACCAAGAACCGCGCCCTGCGTATCGATTACAAGGCCACCTCCGACCGGCCGACCATCGCCAACCTGACCAACCATTCCTATTTCGCACTGCAGGGCGAAGGCAATGGCGACATCTCCAACCAGACGCTTCAGGTCTTTGCCGACAAATACACGCCGCAGGACGCCGACAATCTGGTGACCGGCGAGATCGCTTCGGTGGAAGGCACACCGTTCGATTTCCGCAAGCCCGTACGGCTGGGCACGGTGCTAAACTCGCCCTTCGACCAGATCGCCATGCGCGGCGGGCTGGACATCTGCATGATCATCAACGGCAAGCCGGGCACCATGCGCCGCGCGGCGCGGCTGACAGATCCGGATACCGGGATTGTGATGGATGTGTCGACCACCCAGCCCGGCCTGCAGCTCTACAGTGACAATATCGGCACCCGGACCCAGGTGGGCAAAGGCGGCAAGATCTACAAGACCTTCTACTCCATGAGCCTGGAGACCGAAGGCTATCTGGACGCCATCAACCACCCGAACTTCCCGTCCAAGCTGGTGGCGCCGGGCCAGCCGCTGCACGAAGTGACGGAATTCCGCTTCAGCAGTTCATAGAAGGCTATTGCGGCGCCAGCAGGATTGTCTTCTCCGCCACCGATTCCACCTTGGGCCGCGAGAAGAAGACCGGAAAATACTTGCCCCGTGCCCACAGCTCATACAGATCGCGGTAATGTGGATCGTTGACGTCGCCCGACTGGCCCGGATTGTTCTGGCCCACCGAGGCGTCCCAGTCATAGGTATCCGAGACGATCTTGAAAGACGCGCCAGCGCCCTGATTGTCGGTGCCGCCAGTGGCGGTGATGGTGTAATTGTCGCCGCCGCGCGGGAAATGCCCGACATCGAATTTTTCCTGCAGGTCGGGCCGCAGCGCCGCCGTCATGGGATGGAGGATACGGGCATAGTGATAGGCGCCCAGGGTCCATTTCTCGATGTCCGTGCCCAATCGCCCGATCAGGTCTGCACAGGCCTGTTCCAGGCTCTGCACCAGCACCGCATTGCGCCCGGCCAGCGGATCGGCGCCATAGCTGCCATCCGGCGCCGCCAGCGACGAGACGATGCGGGTCATGGGCGGGGTAAGGGCATCGCGCGCCGGCGCCGGCACGATGATGTTCTTTACGTTGACCATCAGGCGGCGCTGGAACATCTCATAGATGCCGGCCTCGACAGAATCCTTGTCCAGAATGAAATCCCAGTGCAGCAGCCGGGCCGCGGCCTTGCGCGCAACAGGATCGGCGATCGCGATGTCACGCAACAGCGGCACGATGCTGCGCGCCGGAATCGACAGATTGTAATTCTGCAGATTGGTCATGTCAGCGACGGAGAATTTCTTTGCCCCGCCCAGCTGCTCCGCCACACTGCGGCCACGATAGGGGTCCGCCCAGACATAGTGGATCGCTTCCATATGCGGATAGCCCACCGGCACCTGCCAGTCGTTGGAGGTGTTGTAGAACCCCTTGTCAGGGTTCAGCACATGCGGCAATTCCTTGATGGGCAGGAAGCCGTTCCATTCATAGCGACCATCGCCGGGCACCGGCACCAGTCCGCTGAAATTCATCCGCCGCGGCGCAATGGTGGCGGCGTTGTAGCCGATGTCGCCGCTCTTATCGCCCCACACAAAATTCAGCGCGGGCGCGCGGGCGTAACTGATGGCGTCAGCAAACTGGGTCCAGTTCTGCGCCTGGTCCACCCGCAGCGTCGCCAGATACGGCGAGCCGCCCGGCTCCAGCCAGGCGGCTCGCGCCGCATAGGCCTTGTGATGCACCTTGTCCTCGAACAGCACCGGGCCGTGACGGGTGAATTTCAGATCCACCTCCTCCGCCGCCTGACCCTTCACGGGCACGCTTTCGTGCACGACCCTCATGGTCTCCCAGTCCTTGCCGAACTTGTATTGCAGCGGATTGGCCGGGTTGATGTCATAGACATAAAGATCTTCGGTGTCGGTGCCATAGATGGTGTAGCCCCAGGCGCCGTGATCGTTATGGCCATAGGACACACCGGGAATGGAAGGCTCGCCCGCGCCGATCACGTTCCAGCCCGGCGCGATCAGATGCACCCAGTAACGCAGCGAGGGAATTTCCTGCACCCGGTGGGGATCGCCCGTCACCATCGGCATGCCGCTTTCGGCCAGCTTTCCGCTTACCACCCAATTGTTGCTGCCCATGTCGGCGCGGCGGTCGGCCAGTTCGGCTTGGGTGGGAATGACGCTGGCGACTTGTACCGGCTTGGCCGCCGAAGCGCCTTTGGTGCGGCGATATTCCGCCAGCAATTGCTCAGGCTTGAACATTAGCGGCGCGCGCATGGCGTCGTAATAGGTCAGGATACTTTTGGACAGCAGCGCGGCATCGACCGCCGGATCGATCTCCAGCTTGGGATTGGCCGGCTGGTAGCTGGCCAGGGAGCGCACCTTGTCGGCGCCAATGGCGCGCACCGCCAGCGCCGTGTTCATCTCATCGTCCAGGTTGCGCGCCAGCCCGTTGAAGCGCGATACCACGATAGCTGGCGTCCATTTGCCGGGCTTGATGCCCAGCATCTTGAATTCGGGCGTCAGCAGTGCTGGATCACGCTCGGTCTGGGCGATGAAGGCGTTCACGCCGCGCGCGAAGGATTCAATGATCGCTTCGCTATGGGGGTGATACCAGCTCAGTTCCTGCTTCATGTCGCCGCGATACTGGAACAGGCGGTTGCCGATATCGCGCTTCAGTTCGCTGGGCCCCAATATCTCCGAAACCGTGCCGGTAGCCTGGCGCCGCCACATCTCCAGCTCGAACAGCCGGTGGCGCGCCGCATTGTAGCCTTGTGCAAAGAACAGGTCGTTCTCGTTCTTGGCATAAATGTGCGAGACGCCCCAGCGGTCCTGGATGATCTCCACCGGCTGGCTGAGGCCCGGCATCGCCAGGGTCTGCGATGGCGCTGCCTGCGCCGCGAGCGGCAGCAAAAGCATCGCTGCAAGTGCAACAGTCAGGATGCGCATGGGTGGTCCCCGTCTTTTATCCCCGGGGCGACAATAAACACTTGCCAGCGACATTGAAGGGCGGTCAGCCTGTAGCTGGGCGAAAAGCGTCGCGTGGGGCAAGCCGGATGACAGCAGCAGGCACGAAATTCCTCGACCAGCCCCGGGGCGTCACCCTGATCGCGGCCACCGAGTTCTGGGAGCGTTTCTCCTATTACGGCTTCACCGGCCTTGCGACCCTGTTCATGGCCGCCGATCCCGCCACCGGGGGCCTTGGCATGGACAAGGGCGCCACCCTCAAGCTGTTCGGCGTCACGGTGGGGATGATTTTCATGGCCCCCCTCCTGGGCGGCTGGATCGCCGACCGGCTGATCGGCCCGTTCCGGGCGGTGGTGATCGGCTGTCTGGGGCTGGCCGGCGCCAACTTCCTGCTGGCTGCGGCCGGCACGCCGGCGGCGCACGCTGCGGGACTGCATTTCCTGCTGTTCTATTGCGGCTTGGCAGCGATGATCGTGGGCGCAGGCATGTTCAAGTCCAATGTCGGCTCGCTGATGGGCCAGCTGTTTGCCCCCGGCGATCATCGCCGCAAGAACGGCTTCATGTTGTTCTATATGGGCATCAACCTGGGCGCATTCTGCGCACCCTATGGCGCGGGCACATTGGGCGAGCGCACCGGCTGGTCCTGGGGATTCTTGGCAGCCGGCGTGGGCATGATGATCGGCCTCTTCGCCTTTCTGTGGTTCTCCAAAGGCCTTTTCACCACCTTCGTCAAGCCGTTGCGCAAGGATAGCGGCAGCACCGAAGCTTCGGTCTGGAGCGATCCCGGGGTGAAGCTGGTGCTGATCATGGTGTTCTTCACCGCCATCTACATGATCGGCCAGCAGACCTATGGCGGCGTCATGAATCTCTATGTGCGCGACCGGGTGGCCAAGATGGTGTTGGGCTTCGATATACCGACCACATGGTTCCTGTCGCTCAACCCCCTGATCATCATCCTGGGCGGGCCGTTCGTGTCGAAATACTGGGCCAGGCATGATCTCACCGCCCGCCGCCTGCCCGCCATCACCAAGATCCTCACCGGCACGGTGCTGATGGTGCTGTCCTATGTGCTGATGCTGGTGGTGGACTGGCAATCGGGCGGCGCACCGGTGGCGCCGATCTGGATCGTGGTCTTCTATCTGATCATCACCCTGGCCGAATTGTGCGTCTTTCCCATCGGCCTGGCCGAGATCAGCCAGCGCGCGCCCAAGGAAGTCACCGGTGTGCTGATGGGGCTTTGGGTTTTCACCATGGGCTTTGGCAGCCTGTGCGCCGGCTGGCTGGGCGGCACATTGGCGGATGCGCCAAGCTGGCTGATCTTCGCGTTGCTGGCCGGCGGCGGCGCGGTCAGCGCTATGGTGCTGCTGGCACTGGAGCCGACGATACGCCGCAGGCTGGCCTTACCAGGCTGACGGCTTTACCAGGCAGACGCTTGGCCATCCTTGCGATGATCGCTGCCGGCCCGGTACATGCCATTGACCGGCTGCTGCGAGGTGGGTGACGGATTGGGCGCCGCTTCTTTCGGATCGGGCGTGAACAGGACGGCCTGGAAGCCGCCCACGATCGCACCATTAACCGCCACCACCTTGTGCCCCATGGCCTTCAGCTTGGCGCCGACCAGGTCGTAAAGCGGGGATTCCATCGACAACAGGTTCGGCACCTGCTCGTGCCGGAACCGCGCCATGTCGGTGGAGGCCTGCAGGTTCGCGCCCAGATCCACCATATTGACCACCATCTGGGCGTGGCCTTGCGCCTGCATGTCACCGCCCATCAACTGGAAGGCCATCCGCTGGCCGGAAGCATCGTGCATCAGGAACGCCGCCGCCAGGGTGTTGAACGGCCGCTTGTGCGGGACGATGGCGTTGGGGCTCTTTGGATCCAGGCTGAACAGCCCGCCGCGATTGTGCAGGAAGAAGCCATAGCCCGGGACAGTGACGCCCGAGCCGAAGCCGGAGAAGTTGCTGTTCACCCACGACACCATGTTGCCCCAGCGATCGGCCGTGGACAGCACGATGGTATCGCCGGCGCCGTCGGCGCGGCCCGGACGGGTCACAGACGCCTTGGCCGGATCGATCCGGCCGCACAGGCTTTGCGCGTGACTGGCCGAGGTCAGCACCTTGACCTTGTCTTTCAGGCCGGGCGAGAAGTTGGGATCGGCATTGACGGCGATCATGTCGGCATAGGCCAGCTTCTTGGCTTCCACCACCAAATGCCAATAGCGCGCATCCTTGGGACCCAGCGACGCCAAAGTTTGCCCCGGATAAACCTTGGCAGTGCAGGCGGCCAGGATGTTCAGCATCTCGTTGGCGGCAAAGCCCTGGCTGGGTGGCGGCAGTTCCGCCAGCGTGAAGCCTTTATAGTCGCTCAGCACCGGCTCGACCCATTCGCCTTTATAATCGGCCAGGTCCTGCAGGGTCATGGTGCCGCCCAGCGCCCTTTCCTTGGCGACAATGGCCTTGGCGATATCGCCCTTATAAAAAGCGTCGCGCCCTTGCGCCTGCAGCAGGCGGAACGCCTTTGCCAAATCCGGATTGCGGAAAATCTGTCCGGCCCTGGGCTGCTTGCCGTTGATGTACCAGGCGCGCACGGAATCGGGATCGACCGTCGTGCAGCAATTGGCGGGATCGGACGCCACGGGCCCGATGGCATCGGGCAGGCGCCAGTCGAACGCCGCGCGCTCGGTCAGCGGCACGCCCTGCTCGGCATAGGTGGCAGCAGGCTCCAGCACGTCCTTGAAGGTGCGGGTGCCGTATTTGTCCAGCACCTCCTGCCAGCCCCAGGCCGCGCCGGGCACGGTGGCGGCAAGAATGCCGCGCTGGGGCATGCCCGAACCGGGACCCCAATTGGCAGGATCGACACGGTAGCCCTTGGAATTCAGGAACGCGATGGTTTCACCGCTGGGCGCCTTGCCGCTGGCGTTCAGCACATGCAGCTTGTGATCCTTGGCGGTGTAGATGATGGCGAACAGATCGCCGCCCATCCCGACATTCATCGGCTCGATCAGATTGAGCACAGCGGCCGCGGCCACCGCCGCATCCACCGCATTGCCACCCTTGCGCATGATCTCAAGACCCGCCTGTGCCGCCAGCGGCTGGCTGGTGGCGATGATGCCGTTGCGGCCCATCACTTCGGAGCGGCCCTGCGCCATCCATCCATCGGCGCGGTCGCCGTGTACCGCCGCACAGGCCGGGGGATTGGCCGCGCCGTCATTGCAGGTGGAGGTGAAGAGCTGCGCATCGGCGGCGACCGCCGACAGACAAAGGCCGATAACCGCAAGCCCGATCCTGGTGTGCTTTTTCATGCCGACCCCCGCCGTCTTTGACCCGGTCTTTATAACCAAAACTCGTATAAGCTGCCATGTCATGGGAAGAGGCAAAGCGCCATGAAATCACTCTCGCGCCGCAACATGCTGGGCGCATTGGGGGCCACGGGGCTTGGCGGCCAAGTCTGGGCGCAAAGCGGTGGCTGCCGCGACGGCTTTGGCCAACCCAAATGTCCGCTGCCGATGGCCCAGGCGCTGACACCCATCAAACCGGTGTTCGCGCCCACCGGCTGGAAGACCCTGGGCCTGGAAAGCTTCACCATTGACGTGGCGGATTATCGCAAGGAAGCGGCCTTCTATGCCGCCCTGCTGGGTTGGACCCTGCGCGAGGATGACGGCAAAAGCGCCGTGATGGATATCGGCGATATCGGCAGCTGCATTTTCCGCAAAGCGCCAGCAGGCAGTTTCAACGCGGGTGGCGCGCGCGCCGCGATCCGCAACTTCGGATGGGTGATCGACCAATGGGATGCCAAAGCGGTCGAAGCCGCGCTTAAGTCGCGCGGCATGACACCGGTGGCCGATAACAAGGGTGCGTTCCAAAGCTTCTGGGTTGCAGACCCGGACGGCTGGCCGCTGCAGATCTGCAATGCGCATGGCCTTTATGCCGCGCGCAAAAAGGCGGCCACCGCCAAACCGCTAGCCCCGCCCTTCGCGCCCACCAGCTGGAAGACCGTGTGGTTCGATCACTTCTCCTATCGCGGCAACAACTACAAGCGCAGCGCGTCTTTCTACGCGAACCTGCTGGGCTGGGAAGGCGCCTTTGACGAAGGCACCCAGGTGGAAATGATGGCCGGCGATGCGGGCGATGTGATCTGCCGCGGCCCCAACCCCTTTCTTGCCCAGCAACCACCGGCGGAAGCGGCGACCATCGATCATGTCTCCTACGGCATTGCACCCTGGGACGTGGAGAAGGTGCGCGAGGCGCTGGAGGCCCGCGGCCTGCATGCCGCCACCGACACCGCCACCGCCCATATCGGGCCGGACAATCAAAAGGTGAATGACGACATCTACCAGGCGGCCTATCAAAGCTATCACACCGACACGCCCGCCGGCTTCAGCCTGCAGATCAGCTGGGTGACGCGCGACAAAAGACTGGTCGGCGCCAATGCGGACAAGCCCAAGGCCTTGCGGAAATATCCCGTGCCCTGAGCGCCAAATCGCAACGGGCTGCAAAATCATTGCCCGCAGGGCCCGCTTTTGGGGCAGTATCCGCCTGCCCAACAGGGGGAAGGAAACACAATGCGGAAAACCACAGCTGCCGCGGCTTTGTTGCTGACGGCCACGGCCGCCCAGGCCGATATAACCGTCTTCACGTCCGGCGGCACCAATCCGGGCTTGCGCACCTTGGCCGCTTCCTGGACGGCCGAAACCGGCAAGAACGTCACCATTGTCGGCGGCACCGTTACCAGGGCGCATGACAATGTCAGGGACAAGACGCCTGGCGATCTGGTGCTGCTGCCCCTGCCCGACCTGAAAGACGTTGCGGCCAACCTGAAGCCCGGCCCCTTCACGCCCGTCGGCCGCGCCAATTTCGGCCTGGCGATCAAGGCGGGCGCCCCGCATCCGGATATCTCGACCCTGCCCAAGTTTATCGCCGTGCTGCGCGCCGGCAGCGGCGTGGGCTTCACCGATCCCACGCGCGGCAGCGCCGCCGGCAAGATGGTCGCTGAGCTTTTGGCGCGGCCCGACTTTGCGGGCGTCAAGCCGGTGCCGATTGCCGGCACACCCGGCCAGGCGATTGCGCGGGACGGCGTCCAATATGCGCTGGGCCCGATGTCGGAAGAGGTTACGGTGCCCGGCGTCGAGGTCGTGGGCGTGATGCCCAAGGAAGTGGAAATGCACTTCGACTATACTGGGGCGGTGACGGGCTATGCCGCCCAGCCCGAGGAAGCCGCCGCCTTCCTCACCTATATCACCCGGCCGGAGGCGCAAGCGGTGTGGAAGGGCACGGGGCTGGAAAAACTGCCTTAGACCATGAACCGCATCACCACGTTGCGCAGCAGGCGCGATATCGGGTTATCGAAATTATTCCAGGGCAGGCTGCCGCAAAAGGTGATCGAACCGGTGGAGAACACCGCGCCGCCCTTGGCCGTTTCAAAATACACCATGTCGGCGCGGATCAACGGATCAGGCGCGTTGCCCGGCAAGGCATAGGCCACCGGTACCAGCAAATCTTCCAGCGTGACGCCGAAATGCGTCTGGTGGCCTTCGGAACGAGCGAGAAGGCGCGCGTTCGGCGGCGTGCCCAGCACCGGATCGGCCCGGTCCAACTCGAAACCCGCAGCGCCGCCACCGGAAAAGCCGAAGCCACCAATCATCTCTTCGCTCAGGCCATCGAATATCCAGGCCAGGTCGGGCGCATACGAATCCGGCATACGCCGGTAGTAAGAGCCCTCAAAACGGCCTTGCGCGGTAAAGCCCACACCGACCAGGCTTTGTGGCGTGCGATCCTGCCGCCGCCACAGCCCGCCATATCCGGCACCAAAGGCATGATAGTACTCGCCCGGCTCCGCCGCCCAGGCGCGGGTGCCGCTTTCAGTGCGGCGCAGCTCCAGCGTATCGGGCACCGCGTCGGACACCGCGACGCGCCAGTAAAATCCATTGCCGCCCATATAGGCGAGCCTGCCGCCCTCGCCCAAATAGTCACGCACCGCGTTCAGGGTACCAAGGCTTTGATATTCGGGATGGGTTCCGGTGAGTACGCAAGCATAGCGCGACAGCAGCGCAACGCCTTCGCGCACCAGATCATGGTCGGTGATCGTATCCCAGGCGATACACATCGCGTCCAGCCAGGCGGCCAGATGCATGTCAGCGGGGAAGTGGCGCAGGCCCGATCCCCTGGGATCGACATAGGCCATCTGGCCGGCGCGCATGGTCAGCACCGGACGGCGCAGCGAGGAAAAGGCGACACCGGAGCCATCGCTGTGAAAGTTGTAGGTGGAGAGACCGAATTCCTTGTGCTCGGCGGGATGATGGGGATAGACGCCCCATGCGGCGCGCCGGGCGCGGAATGCCTCATCGAAATTGTCGCGCTCGAAATTGGCATACACTTGATAGGTGTAGGTCGGAAACAGGATGGCGACCTTCGCGGTGGCGGCGCCCGGCGGCGGCAACACAAACACCGGCACGATGTCCAGCTCATCCCCTGACATCAGCCGGATGCCATAAACGCCGCTGGGCAGATCGGCGGGCACGCTGAAGGTGAAATCGGTCTGCCAGCCGCAGTCATAGAGATCGTCGTCATGAAAATGCACCGCGGCATACTGCTCGGGCGCCTCGGTCCATTTCAGCTCTTCGCCTGTCCAGGAGGAGCCGCGCATTGCCCGCGTGGGCATATTGAAAAGTTCGCCATGCCGCTGATGCGGGCCGCGGTCGGAGATCTTCTGGGTGGAAATATCCAGGCTGAAATCCCACCAGGCGATGACCTCGCCAGGCTCGAGCGGCGCGCCCGCATCGGCCGCCCCTTTCAGCAGCATCGGATGTTCCAGCCGGCCATTGAAATGATCGCCATAACCGCCCGCAACAGGCGCCGCCGCCAGCAGCAAGGCTGTTGGCAGATCAATGGTGGCGGACAGTTGGGATTGCCCGCTGCCGTTCACGCCCCAGTCCCGTGTCAGCGCGGTCTGCACCAGGCGCAGCGATTTTGCATCGCAGATCACCCGCAGTTCGTACCAGCGTCGCTGCAGCATCGGCGCCGCCACGCGGCAGCGCGCATCGCCCACCACAAGTTCTGCGCCTTCCGCGGTGACATGCAGCGAAAGACCTTTGCCGCCCTGCAGGGACAGGACTACCTGCGGCCGGCCATCCAGCAACCAGGGCTGCACCCGCACCGTCAGCGTCCATTCCCGCGGCAACACCAGGCCATCCAGCGCCACCAGGCCATAGGATCCGTTATGGACCGCCTGCGTGCGGCCCGGATAAGTGCCGGCAAAAGCAGCGGGGACATCTTCGAAAATCATGCCGGGGCCGGCCGGATTGGGATCAGCGCTGCGGATGCGCACCAGATCGGCCTGGTAATCGCCGCCAGGAGAGGAAACCTTGACCGCAATCTGGCCGCCGGCCCTGGCCGACCATCGGTCGGTATAACCGACAAGAAACGCGCTCATGCCCGGTGCTCCGCCCGTTGCACCGTCTCCAGGGCACGGCAGAAGCGGGCGAAAAGCTCCTCCACTTCGGCCTGCGTGATTATCAGGGGCGGTGCGAAGTTGATCGTATCCTTCACCACCCGCAGCAACAAGCCTTCCGCCATCATCGCCTCCTGCATCGCCTGGCCACGCGCGCCCACAGCATCGGTGCGGCTGTGCAACTGCACCGCGCCGCCAAGACCGACACTGCGAATGTTGAACACCATGGGATGATCGGTCAGCGACGCCAGCAGCTGCTGCAGCCTGGGCGCAACCTTGCGGACATGGCCCAGAATGTCGCGCTCCTCGATGATTTCGATCATGCGCAGCGCGACGGCGGCGGCGACCGGATGACCGCCATAGGTCGCGGCGTGAGAAAATGTGCCCTCCTTCTCCGAACCCTGCTCCAACCCGTCGTAAAAATTACCGTCCATCACGATGGCCGAGATTGGGAAATAGGCGCCGGACAGCGCCTTGGCCAGGGTCATGCAGTCGGGCCGCATGCCAAAGGTCTGGCTGGCGAACATGTGACCGGTGCGGCAGAAGCCCGTGATCACTTCGTCGTCGAACAACAGGATGCCGTAGCGGTCCAACAGGGTGCGCAACCCGTTCAAATATCCGGCCGGCGGCACGATACACCCGGCGCTATAGGACACCGGATCCAGGATCATGGCGCCGACCGTGTCAGGGCCGGCCTGTTCGATGGCCTGCTCGATTTCCGCCAGCATGCGCGCGGTGAAGGCGGCTTCATCCTCGCCGGCAAGGGCGTTGTTGGCGTAATCGGGCTGGCTGACCGTGATCACATCCTGCATCGGCAGGTTGAAAGCCCGCGCGGTGCCGGGAAAGCCGCCCAGCGGCGCGGTCGCGATGGTGGCGCCATGATAGCTGAGGGCGCGCGCGATGATTTTCACGCGCTGCGGCTCGCCGCGATGGGCGTTCCGGAATCGCATGAACTTGATGAGAAAGTCATTGGCTTCCGAGCCCGTGGAGGCGAAGGAGACGCGGGCATTGGCCATCGGCGCCATAGCGGCCAGTTTTTCGCCCAGTGCCAGCGCCGCCGGAACGGTGCGGTACAGGCCCGACGCATAGGCCGGCAACTGGCGCATCTGGCGGATCGCCGCTTCGACCAGTTCGGGCTCGGAAAAGCCCAGCGCGGCGCTGTAGAAGGACGAGCAGCCCTCGATATATTCGCGCCCATTTTCATCGATCAAGAAAATACCCCGGCCCTTTTCGATCACCAGCGGACGGCTGGTCCGGGCGCGGCGCAGGTTGGTGAACCCGATCAGGGTGGCGTTGTCGGGAGCGTTGCCGCGTCGCGGGTCGAGCATGGAAAATCTTGCCTGAGGCCGGATGAACCCGTTTGGGAGCGCCTCGCCTCCACCCCACTGTTATACCGGGATGGCCCACAGCCTGCGATAGCCAGAAAAGACCGCGTTACCCGTCTCAGGACAGCCTCGAGGCTGGCCCTCGGCTATTTCCTTTTGCCCAAGGTAGCCTTCGCCAAGGCTGCCGCATCGCTTTTCAACTTCTGGATTCTTTCTTCCGCCACCTGCGGTGGTTCAGCTTCGGTCCATGCCGATTTCAGCAGGGCGATGCCGTGGCCCAACACGAAGATATTTTGACCCTGGAATGATGCGCGCATCCTTGTTCTCCGTTGAATATGCAACGGAAAATCCGGCGCAAGGCTCCTCGCGCCGGGATGGACTATGGCCCGGACCTCACTGTGACCGCTTAAACCGCTCTTGCGCCGCGCCTTACGTACCGGGCAGCAGGGGATTTTCCGGCCAGTTGTGCCTGGGATAGCGGCCGCGCATGTCGCGGCGGGCGTCGGCCCAGGCGCCGCGCCAAAAGCCCGCAATATCGGCGGTCAGCGCAATGGGGCGTCCCGCCGGCGACAACAGTGCAAGCCGCAGGGGTATCCGCCCGCCGGCCAGCTTTGGCGTCTCGGCCAATCCATAGAAATGCTGGGCGCGCGCGGCGGCGATCGGCACAGGCTGGGTGTAATCCACCGCCGCCTGGCCACCAGGCAGCGGCAGGTGCGTGGGCAATTCCTTGTCGAGCCGCACTCGGAGACCCCATTCCAACCGGTTCAGCAGGACAGCGCTGAGATCCAGGCCCGCGACATCGCCAAGCCGCGTCAGTCCATGCAGATGCGCGCCCAGCCAATCCTCAAGACTTGCGATCAGGCTTGCGTCATCGCTGGCCGGCCAAATCTCTGCTTCCAGTTCATGCATCAACCGCAAGCGGGCCTGGAGATTGCGCGCGGCCTCTGTCCAGGGCAGATGCGATGGATCGGATCGCACCGCTTGCAGCAACGCCGCCGCCGCATCGGCGGCATCCGGCGGCGCGGCGCGTTCTTGCAGGATGAGCGCCCCCAGGCGCTTTTGCTTGCGCGCCAGCACGCTGCCGGAGACAGGATCAAGGCTCGTCTCCACCGTCTCCCTTATCCGCGCGGTGAGCGCGGCCGGCAGCGCCGCGGCATCCAGCGGCGCCGCCATGCGGATCAGCGGCGATGTCTTCATCTCCAGCGCCGCCACGGCGAGGAGATCGGCCTTGGCGAGCGGATCGGTCACCGCGAGCCTGGCGCCGCCGCCGCCCGAAAGGCGGAAGCTGCCCGGCTCGCTGCGGCGCTGCGCCAGCCGGTCGGGAAAGGCCGCGGCGATCAGCGGCGCCGGGTTACCCGCCGTCGCCTGCCCCGCGCCGATGCCAAGCCGGGCGCGATATTGCCGGGCCGCCTGGCGGATCTGATGGACCGCGCTTCGGTCTGCACCGGCAAACGCGGACGGATCGGCAAGCACTTCCAGTCGCATCATGATATCGGCCGGCGTCTCCGCGCCGCGCAGCGGATCACGTCCCTCCAGCAGCGCGGCGATATCGCAGGCGCGCGCCGCCTGGGCGTTTCCGTCCGCCGCCAGCATCATGGCGGCCAGGCGTGGATGGGCGCCCAAGATGCTCATGCGCTTGCCCAGTGGCGTAATGCCGCCCGCCTCGTCCATGGCGCCCAGATCGGCCAGCAATGCGCGGGACGCGGCAACCGCGCCTTCGGGCGGCGCATCCAGAAAGACCAGCTTGCCGGGCGGCGTGCCCCAGGCCGCGCAATCCAATACAAGGCCGGAAAGCTCAGCCTCCAGGATTTCCGGACGGTCATGCGGGCGAAGACCTCGCTGGATCGCCGCGGTCCAAAGCCGGATGGCGATGCCCGGCGCCTCGCGCCCCGCGCGCCCGGCGCGCTGGTCGGCGGCGGCGCGGCTGACACGCTCCGTCGCCAGCCGGGTCAGGCCGCTGGCCGCATCAAAGCGGGGGCTGCGGCGAAAACCACCATCAATGACGATGCGCACGCCCGGCACGGTGAGCGAGGTTTCGGCAATCGCGGTGGACAGCACCACGCGCCGCCCCTGCGCCGGCCGCAACGCCAGATCCTGCGCTGCGGCCGGCAGGTCGCCATGCAGCGGCAGCACCAACGCATCCAGCCCTTCCAGCGCAGATTCCGTGCGGCGGATCTCGCCCATGCCCGGCAGGAAGGCCAAAATGTCACCCGGCGCCTCCGCCAAAGCGGCTCGGATGGCGCGCGCCATCGCTTCGGGCAGATCGCGCGCATGCGCGAGATCGCGCGCGGCATGGCGAATGTCCACCGGATGCATGCGCCCGGCGCTTTCCACCAAGGGCGCGTTCATGATGGCGCAAAGGCGCGCGCCATCCAGGGTTGCAGACATGGCCAGCAGCCGCAGATCTGGCCGCAGCATCGCCTGCGCATCCAGGCAAAGCGCCAGCGCCAGATCGGCTTCCAGCGACCGCTCATGGATTTCATCCAGGATGATGGTGGAAACACCCTCCAGACCCGGATCGCCCAGCAGGCGGCGCACCAACAGACCCGTGGTTACGACCTCAATGCGCGTGGCAGCGGAGACGGCGCTTTCCAGCCGGGTGCGAAAGCCCACCGTTTGCCCCACAGGTTCGCCGATCAGGCTTGCCATGCGCGTGGCCGCGGCGCGGGCAGCCAGCCGGCGCGGTTCCAGCATCAGGATGCGGCCCTCATTCATCGGTGCTGAATCCAGCAATGCGAGCGGCACCGAGGTCGTCTTGCCCGCACCCGGCGGCGCGACCAGCACCGCGTTGGGACCAGCGCGAAGCACCTCCAGCAAGCGGGGAATAGATTCCGCTATTGGAAGGTCGGGCATGGAGAAATTGGACAATGGCATGAGAGTGGTGGGCCTGCCGCGCCGTGGGACGGCGCCATGAAACGACGTTGGTGGGCCCGCCAGAACCCACGGCCCGGTAAAATATCCGATCCCTCAGATGCTTGCTAGGCTTCTCCCCGCTCCGGCCCGCTGACACAGCCTTGTGTTTGCGCTATGGGACGGCGACCAACAAGGTCCGGTTCAGGGACGGCTATTGCAACCGCCGCATCAACATCACCCTGCTCTATGGTGAGCGGAGCAACGGAGCGTCGGATTAAGACGCGGGATCGCCGTCAGAAATGCTCGCCCTGGCGGAAAGGCCCATGCCGGGTTGAGGCCCCCACCAGATAGGCGGTGGACCAGCCGATCAGCAAAAAGCCGTTTACGCCCTCCAGCGCGGTCAGCAGCCGCCAGGCCACATCGATATGGATTTCGCCATAGCCGACTGTCGAGAACATGGCAGTGGAAAGATAAAGCGCGTCGGAAAAATTTGCCGTGGCGCCGAGCAGGACATAGGCCACCGCCCAACTCCAGACCTCAAGGGTGAGGATTGCCAGAATGCTCAGCACCGTTCCCGTCATCACCAGGGTTCGCCCGGCATCATGATTTTGAAGGCCAAGCCAGAGCGCCAGGCGCGGCGTCGCGGCTCCAACCAGGATGAGCCCGACAGTATGGATCAGCACCGTAAGTGCGACCAGGGCAGAGCCAGCGGCGAGATCATGCAGCATGCGCCCACACTAGGACGATTTGCGCGCCTGTCTTTGCGCGGCGTCAAAAACTACCAGGTACGTATCCGGCCGACATCGACATGGACAAAGTCGGATGCGGGATAATAGCCGACGCCGCCGCCACGCTGAGCCAGCGCCGCGGTATGCACCGCCGCCAGCGAGCGGCCGGCGATGCGAATGTCGATCGCCATGCCCTGCATGTGCAGGCTTTTGGTGGCAACGCCGGAATGTTCATGTTCGCCGCGCAACAGGGCATTCGTCGTGGGCGAGCGATAGCCGGATATCACGGTCACCGGCGCGGCTGTCTCCAGGCGGCCGCGCAGCAAGGACAGCAGATCCAGCAACTGGGGCGCGATGGGGTGAACGTCACCGGAGCGAAAATCGCGCAACACATGGTTCACCTGCGCCAGTGCGTCGGGCAGGTACTGGCCTTCGGCCCAATATTCGACCTTCAGCTTCTCGCCGGTATGGATGTTGTCGAACGCCAGCAACCGGGCACCGGTTTCATTGGCGCGCACCGGGCGCGATGCGAACAGGCTTGCGCCTGCCCCGGCAAGAAAATGGCGGCGTCCAAACATGGAGGTGCGTGGTCTGCTTTTTGACAACGACATAATCCTAGCAGGCGGCTGTTTCCACTGCAAACATTTTACCCCTTGTTGCAGGCGACGGTGTTGGCGGCGATGCGCAAGGAATTCGTACGCATGGCCGGGATCATCCGCTTGTCGCGGCCATAGATATCGGGGATGAACTTCACCTCACCATCGGCACCGGCGAACGCGGTCCAGTAGAGAAAATAGACCGGCAGCTTTCGCTGAAGCGGCAGATATCGCGTCTCTCCCTGGTCAATGGTCTGTGTAATCCGTTCGATGGCTGTCAGATCTGCTGCCAGGGCGTATGAGGCCAGGGGCAGAATCTGCTCTACCCGGACGCAGCCATGACTGGCGGCACGGGAAGGCCTGTCAAAAGCCGACTTGCCGGGCGTGTCGTGCAGATAGACATCGAACCGGTTGGGCAATTCGATCTTCACCTGTCCCAGCGGGTTGCGCGGCCCCGGAAACTGCCGGATGTGGTAGGGAAAGGTGCCGGCGCGGATCGCGCGCCAGTTGACGCCAAGCCCATGCGGATCGCCCGCCGGACCATCCAGCAAAATCATGTCCTGGTTGGCCAGATAGGCATGATTGCGTTTCAGCTTGGGCAGTATTTCCTTCACCGCGATCGAATGCGGAACGGTCCAGGGCGGATTGATGGTCACCCCCGCTCCCTCCGCCCGCAGGATGGGCGTGCGATTGCCAGGACGACCCACTATCACGCGGGAGGCCAGAACCATCTTCCCGCCCAGCCACAGCTGCAACTGCGCGTCGGCCGCATTGATGACGATCCGGTCCGGCTCCAGCGTGGGTGGCAACCAGCGCCAGCGCTCCATATTGGCGGCGATAACATCCGCAGGCTGGACCTGGCGCGCCAGCGCGCCCTTGAGGAATGCATAGTCGGAATATTGTGGCGCCAGCGAATTCAGCATGGCGGCGAGATGTCCCTGGCACAATGCGTCGTTCAGCAAGGCCGGCAGGTCTGCGGATCGCGGCGGCAGGGCAACATCATCGTCGAGTGACACAAGGTCCGGACGGCCTACCGACAGATCGCGCATATATCGCAAGACCGCAGTGCTGATCGCGACATCATCCGCCGCTACATTGCCGCTATGCAGAAACACGCCATAGCGCGCGGGATCGAGCCCTTCACTGGCAGCATCCGAAAGCACGCGGATTGCGAGCCTGGCATCAGCCGTGGAGCCGCCGCCCCAGGCCATGGCGCCATTGCGCTGCAGATAGAATTGCCGTGTCAGCCCGCCATCTGCCGTTGAGACCAGGGCCGTTTCCAGCGCTGGTGCAAAGCCGGCCGGTTGCGCCGCCACCGGGCCGCCAGTCAGCAGCAGGACCGAGAAGATCAGAGGGCGCCAGGACATGCTTGCATTTTCGGCTCAAAAGGCCGCTTCCGCCTTGATCTGGCGCAAAGCGGTGATACGCGCCCAGCCCTAGCTTTACGATAGGAGAAAACCGTGAAGCACGCCATCATATTTGCTCATCCCGGTGCAGAGAGTTTCACTGGGTCGGTCGCGCAGGCCTATGCCAAGGCCTGTGAGGCGCAGGGACATGTCACGGTCATGCGCGATCTCTACCGCATGAGCTTCAATCCTTGCCTGAAGGCCGGGGAATTGCCATTCGCCAATCCCTTCTGCCCCGAGAACGATGTCATGCTCGAACGCAGCCTGCTGAAGGATTGCGATGTTTTCGCCTTCGTCTATCCGCTCTGGCTGAATTCTCCGCCAGCCATCATCAAGGGGTATCTGGAGCGGGTCTTCGGCTTCGGCTTCGCCTATGGCGCGGGCGGACACAGCTACAGGCCCCTGTTGACGGGCCGCAAGCTGATCAGCTTCAGTTCCAGCGGCGCTCCTGCAAACTGGTTGAAGGAAACAGGGGCGCTGGGCGCGGTGCAGACTCTGTTCGACGCATATTTTGCCGAACTGTGTGGCCTGAAGGCCTTGGAGCATGTTCATGTCGGCGGTGTCGTGCCGGGCGCCAGCGCCGAATTCATCAATGCGCGGCTGCAGGATGTCCAGCGCAAGGTTGCCGAGCATTTCGGGAACCAGACAGGTCACTGATGGCCGGCTGCCCGGCCCTGCCCCTAGCTGGCCGAGATCGCCATCCGTACCAGTTCCGAAAGACTTGATGCGGCCATTTTCGTCATCACGTTGGCGCGGTGCACCTCGATCGTGCGCGGGCTGATGCCCAGATCATAGGCGATGGTCTTGTTGGGATGGCCCGCCAAAAGACCGTCAAGCACTTCCTTCTCGCGCCCCGTCAGGGAGGCCAGCCTTTTGCGAACCTCGTCTGTATGCGTGTCCGAACTGATGGCCTTCTCCTTGCGGTCAAGCGCCACCTGAATTGCGGCCAGCAAAACCTCGTCAGGAAAAGGCTTTTCGATGAAATCGACGGCGCCTTCTTTCATGGCCGCCACCGCCAGGGCCACATCGGCATGGCCCGTCATGACGACGACCGGCAGGCGAGCCCCTCTTTGGTTCAGGCGCCGCAGCAGTTCCAGCCCGTCGATCCCGGGCATGCGCACATCGCTGACAATGCACCCGGACTGGAAATCGTCGCATTTTTCCAGAAAAGTGGACGCGGAATCATAGACCTTCACGGCCAGACCGGCCGTTCCCAGCAGGAACGCAACCGCGCGACGCACGTCCTCATCGTCATCTATCAGATGTACCAGTCCGCTAACGGACATGACTGTGCTCCTCCCCTTCGGGGCTCTTCAAGGTCAGGTAAAAGATTGTACCGCCTTCCGGGTTGGGCTCGGCCCAGAGCCGCCCGCCATGAGCTTCCACGATAGTGCGCGAGATGGACAGGCCCACGCCCATGCCTTGGGGCTTGGTGGTCATGAAAGGCTGGAAAAGCTTCTCTGCAATTTCCGGCGCGATCCCAGGGCCGGTATCCTTGACCGCAATTTCCACCGTTTCGGGACCGACCTGCCGGGTGGAAACCTTCAGCTCCCGCCTGTCGACCTCCTGCAGCGCTTCCAGGGCATTGCGCAT
>CAIUTH010000073.1 GCA_903902075.1 uncultured Alphaproteobacteria bacterium | reverse complement strand
CCGTTGGTCACGACATAGCGCAGCAGGTCCCGCATATGCTCCGAAACCTCCGGGCGAATGATCTGCTCGCCGCGCAGATCAGTCGAATTCTGCTTCACGAATGTCGGGACGATGCGGCGTCCGCCATTCACCACCTGCGCCGCGGCCGCGACGAAGGACAGCGGCGTCACCGAGATGCCCTGGCCAAAGCCGATGGTGGCGGTGGCGATTTCGCCCCAGTTGCTGCTGGGCGGATAGAGTGGCCGCGCGCTTTCCGGCAACTCGCTCTTCAGCGGCTTGAGAATCCCCACATGGGTGAGGAAATCGCGCTGGCGGGTCGAGCCACTGCGAAGCGCGATCTGGCTGGTGCCGATGTTGGAAGACTGGGCCAGGATATCGCGCGCCGGCAACGTCGTCGGCATGTGTTCGGCTTCATGGATGGTGAACTTGCCCAGCTTCATGCCCTGGCCGATTGGGAAAACTTCGTCCAGGCTTTTGAGGGTGCGATCCTCCAACGCCATGGTGAAGGTCAGGATCTTGAAGATCGAGCCCAGCTCGTAAACGTCCTGGGCCATGATGTTGCGGGTGGAGTCATGCTCGCCCAGCCTGCGCTGGTTGGGATCGAAATCCGGCTGCGAGGTCATGGCCAGCACTTCGCCGGTATTGACGTCCATCACGATGCCGCCGGCAGCGCGGGCCGTGAAGGTATCGCGGGCCTGCTTGACCTCATGCGACAGAATGTATTGCACCCGCATGTCGATGGAGGTGGCGACCTTGCCGCCGGCCGCCTGCTGGATGTGATCCTGCAGGCCCAGCTCAAGACCGCTGACACCGGCATTGTCGGCATCGGTGACGCCAATCACCTGCGCGGCATTGCGGCCATCGGGATAATAGCGCTTGCCGCCCGCTTCGAATTCCAGGCCGGGCAGGCCCAGATGCATCACCCGGGCCTCGGTGGCGGGCGTGATCTGGCGGGCCACCAGCACATAGGGATGCTTGGCGTTGTTGAAGCCGTTCAGCAGGTGGCGTTCGTCGGCGCCGGTTGCGGCGGCCAGGTCGCGCGCCGCTTCGCGCTTGTCCCAGAACACGACGGGGCGGGCATAGAGATCCTTGACCGGCAGATCGCGCGCCAGAAGCTCGCCATTGCGGTCGGTCAGGTCGGCGCGGGCCACCACGGCGGTGGCGGCGCGCCCGCCTTCCCAGGATTTCAGCAGGGTGACATGGACGAGACGGATTCCCACCAGCGCGAAAGCGGCGACACAGATGACCGCTCCGATAATGATGCGCCGTTGGTGGATGGTCTCGCTCATATCCTCACATATTGGGAGCGGTTGGTGCGGGCGCCGGCGCGGCAACAGGCAACTGCGCACTGGCATTGTGGACCGGGCTGTTGTTCAGCGGGGCTTCGACGCCGCGGCGCGGGATCTGGTCGAAGGAGCTCAGCTGCACCGAGGCGCTGTCCGCCATGCCAAGCCGCGCCTGCGCCAGCTGCTGGATGCGGTCCGGCGACGCCACATGCTGCCATTCGGTTTCCAGCACGCCGATGGTGCCGCGCTCCCGGGCGATCTGGCTCTTGACCTGGTTCAGCTCCATGTGGGCGACACGGGTTTTTTCGGAGACGTGGTAGAGCGCCAGAATGGTGAAGGCCATCAACGCCACGCAGAAGAAGTTCAGGATGCGAACCATGATGCTCTCCTATGCCGCCAGTTTCAGGCCGGCGCGCAGCTTGGCGGACCGGGCTCTGGGATTGCTGCTGATTTCCTCGTCCGTGGGTGTGCGCGGACGGGTGGTGAGAAGCTGGAACGCCGCGCCATGGGCGCGCGTATCGGCGGGGGCGTGACGCGAGGCGCGCGGCGCAGCTGTCGAACGTTCTGTCAGGAAGCGCTTGACCATGCGGTCTTCAAGGCTGTGGAAGGACACAACCACCAGCCGGCCTTGCGGCTTCAGGATCTTCAGCGCCGCATCCAGGCCGCGTTCCAGCTCGCCCAGTTCGTCATTCACATGGATGCGCAGCGCCTGGAAGGTGCGGGTGGCCGGATGGATGGCGTGACGCAAAGCGGCCGGCCCCTGCGCTTCCGACACGATGGCGGCCAGCTGCGCGGTGCCGGTGACGGGGCGCGCGGCGATGATGGCGCGGGCGATGCGGCGGGCGTTTTTCTCTTCGCCGTAGCGCGAGATGGTCAGGCTGAGGGTGCGTTCGTCGGCGGTGTTCACGAAGTCGGCGGCGCTTTCCCCCGACAGGCTCATGCGCATGTCCAGCGGTCCATCTTCGCGAAACGAGAAACCGCGCGCCGGCTGGTCGAACTGGAAGGACGACACGCCCAGGTCTAGCACCACGCCGTCGCTCTCCTGCGCGAACTGGTCCATGCAGGAGAACTCGCCCTGCACCAGGGTCAGGCGTCCGGCGAAACGTTCCACCAGCGTCTGGCCGCGCGCGATGGCGTCGGGATCGCGGTCGATGCCCAGCACCGTGCAATCGGCCGCTTCCAGGATGGCGCTGGCATAACCGCCGCCGCCAAAGGTGCCGTCGACATAGGACGCGCCATCGCGCGGCGACAGCATTTCCAGCACTTCGTTCAGCATCACGGGGATATGGCCGCTCATGACGCCTCCCCGCTGCGGGCGCGTTCCATCTTGGCCTTCACCCGCGCCAGCGCTTCGGCCTCGATGGGCGCGTAGCGGGCTTCGTCCCAGATCTGGAATTTCTGCGCCTTGCCGACGAACACGATTTTGTCCTTCAGGCCGGCATGTTCGATCATCGCGTCGGGAATGCGCACGCGGCCATTCTCGTCGATCGGCAGCGACTGGGTGCGCGCGATCAGGGCGGTGGCTTCGTCATCGAAGCTGGCGGAGAAAAACGGGTCCTGACCCGCGAGACGCGCATTGATGCGGTCGAGCAGATCCTGGCCGAAGGCATCCAGCGCCGGATCGATGAAACTGGGGCAGACGAAAACGCCGGTGGTGTTCTGCGCGGCCAGGAGGTGGCGATAGGTGGCGGGAATGCAAACCCGCCCCTTGCTGTCGAGCGAGCCTGCCACCGTCGAAATGAACGGCTGGACCAACCCGGTCATGGCGCCTGATACCCCCTGCCCCCGAGTGCCTTCCGCGGGCCGAAGGGGCCGCGCGCGCCGGCGGGCCGAAAGGGCCCTTTGGGACAGTATGGGATAGCATGGGACGGAATGTCCCGTCAAACCAAAAACCCAAAGATTTGAGAGGCTTGGCTTGTGTCGTTAACGATTTTCGACCCCAGCGGTGGAGTCCAGAAGAACAATTAACGAACGTGGTAACACTATGGTGATGGGGGTAAACAGCCCGTTAACGATTTGGCCCCGGGCGCCCAGAGGCACAATCACAGATTGCAGCCGTTTCGGCTGCCCCGCCCCTGCAACCGGAAGATGATTCGTGAAACGGCGGCAGCGCGGTGACCGGCTTGTCGGTGACAGGATTAGGGCTGAAACTGCGGCGCGCCATCGGCGGCCTGACGTGCCGATAATGCCCATTCTCAAAGGCTTTCTGCCGCGCGGCGACATGCAATCAAGGGACAGTTGGTGATGAAAATCGGATTTATCGGCCTGGGCCGCATGGGCCATCACGTGGCGTCGAACCTGCTGAAGGCCGGCCACCAGGTGACGGTGTGGAACCGCTCGCAGGAGCCGGTCGCGGCGCTGGCCGCCAGGGGCGCGGTCGCCGCCAGGTCGCCGGAAGATGCGCTGCAGGGTGACGCGGTCTTCTCCATGCTGTCGAACGACGCGGTGATGCGCGAAGTCGGGCTTGCCGGTCCCCTGCTCGAAAGAGCCGCAAAAAACCTGATCCATGTGAACATGGCCACCATCTCGGTGGACTTCGCGCGCGAACTGGCGGCGGCACACAAGGCGGCGGGCTTGGCCTATATCTCTTCGCCGGTGATGGGCCGACCCGACATGGCGGAATCGGCGCAACTGGCGCTGATCGCCGGCGGCGATGCCGCACCGCTCGCCACCATGCAGCCGGTATTTGACCAGATCGGCGCCCGCACCGTGACCATGGACGCGCCCGAGAAAGCCAACCTGTTCAAGATCGCCGCCAACTTCATGATCGCCAGCGAGCTGGAAGCGATCGGCGAGGCCTTTGCCCTGCTGCGCAAGGGCGGCGTGGACCCTTCCCTGTTCCATGACGTGCTGGGCGGGCGGCTGTTCACCGGCGCGGTGTTCAAGGCCTATGGCGCCATGGTGCTCAATCGCAACTACGAGCCGGCGGGCTTTGCCCTCACCCTGGGCTTGAAGGACGTGAACCTGGCGCGCAGCGCCGCGGAAGGATTGGGCGTGGACATGCCCACCGCCGAACTGCTGAAGACGCATTTCGACCAGGCCGTGGCCTGGGGCTGGCAGGACAAGGACTGGGCCGCCATCGGCGAAGTCTCCGCGAAAAAGGCCGGCGTATGAGCCTGGAACGGTTCGTCAACGTCCAGGCGCCGGTCTATGCCCAGGCATTGGCGGAAATCCGCGCGGGCCAGAAGCAAAGCCACTGGATGTGGTTCGTGTTTCCGCAACTTCTGGGACTGGGCCAAAGCGCCATGTCGCGGCAATACGCCATCCATTCGGTGGACGAAGCCGCCCGCTATCTGGCTCATCCGGTGCTGGGCGCACGCTACCGCGAATGCTGCCAGGCGTTGATGAATGTGCGGGGCAAAAACGCCCGCGAAATTTTCGGAACACCCGACGACATGAAGCTCTGCTCCAGCCTGACCCTGTTCGCCGAAGCCGCGCCGGACGAGCTTCTGTTCTTCAACCTGCTGGAAAAATACTTCGACGGCGGCGCCGACGAAGCGACGCTGGAGAAGCTGTCCTAGCGCGAGCGAGGCATTCCGCCGAGCGACAAGCCGCATCCACCAGCTTCCTTCTCCCTCTCGGCGAAGCCGACTCGAGCTGCGACGGATGAGGGTGAAAAAAGAAAAATGTCAGATGGCCTGTAAGCCGGGTTCTGTCCTTCATTGCTGAAGGGGTGACCATTCCTCTGGGATGTGAGTTACCCCACACCTCACGCGACCGACCCGGACGGCTGGCCGAAAAAGCCTACGTGCCGTCCCTATTTGGTCTTGCTCCCGGTGGGGCTTGCCTTGCCGCTCCTGTTGCCAGGAACGCGGTGCGCTCTTACCGCACCATTTCAACCTTGCCGCGGCTTTAGGCCGGTAGGCGGTGTCATTTCTGTGGCGCTATCCCTGGGGTCGCCCCCGCCGGACGTTATCCGGCACCGTTTTTCCGTGGAGCCCGGACTTTCCTCGAACCCTTTGCGGAGCCCGCGGTCACCCGGCCATCTGACGGCGCGGGTTATACGCTCTGCGGTCCCAGCAATCCAGCCAGCAGCCCGGCGCATTCACCATCCCATTGGCCGGTCAGGCATTTGGGCCGGAAATGGCGCTGGAAGGCGGCGATCGCCTTGTCCTGCGGGGCGTTCGGATCATAGCCGTAAAGGGTCAGCGCCTCGGCCCCCAGATCACTTTTCACACCTTGCGGCCACACACCTATGCCCGCCTCCGCCAGGCGCTGCCACGGAAACAATTCGCCCGGATCGTCCTTGCGCGCCGGCGCCACATCGCTGTGACCCAGCACGCGCGCGGCGGGAATGGCATGGCGCGCCACGATGCCGCCGCACAAGTTGATCAACGCCGCGATCTGCGCCTCGGGAAACGCGCGATAGCCATATTCATGGCCCGGATTGACGATCTCGATGCCGATGGAACGGGAATTGACGTTATCGGCTCCCGACCAATGCGACACGCCGGCATGCCAGGCGCGGCGCTCTTCGGGGACATGGGCATAGACCGTGCCGTCTTCGTCGACCGTGTAATGCGCCGACACCTTCGCGTCCGGATCGCACAATCGTTCTATCGCCGCTACCCCGCTGGTCATGCCGGTATAGTGCAACACCAGCATGTCGACAGCTGCGCCGCCCCTGTCATCATGATTGGGCGATGGCCGCGCAACGCTACGCATCACACGCCCCGCTCGGTGCGGATTTTCTCATAGGCGCAGTTGATCGCCGCCAGCTTGTCGTTGGCCAGCTTAATGAATTCGGCCGGCACGCCGCGCGCCATCAGGCTGTCGGGATGGTTCTCGCGCACCAGCCGGCGATAGGTCTGTTTCAGCTCGTCATCAGCGGCGGCATAGGACAGGCCCAGGATCACATAGGGGTCGGTCAGCTCCGGCGCGAAATGGCTGGCGCGGATGCGGCGAAATTCATTGGGCGCAAAGCCGAAGATTTCCGCCACCCGCTCCAGGAATTTGGCCTCGCAGGGATGCAGCACCCCGTCCGCCTTGGCGATCTCGAACAGCCCGTCCAGAATGTCTTCCAGCATGGCGGGATTGCCTATGAACAGGCGCGCGATCTGGCCGGCATAATTCTCGAAGCCCGCCATGTCCTGGCGCGCCAGGTTGAAGATGCGCCGCACATTGGCTTCCTCGTGCGGGGGCACGCCGAAAATGCGCTGGAAAATGTTGAACTCTTCCTCGGTGACCACGCCGTCGGCGCGCGCCATTTTTCCGGCCAGCGCAATGATGGCGATGGTGAAGGTGACGCCGGGATCGCTGTCGCGATCCAGGAAGAAATGCCCCGCCACGGCCCCGACCAGCGCGCCGATGGGCCCGCCCACAAACAGGCCGGCCGCGGCGCCACTGACTTTACCCCAGACGGACATCAATTCCCCTACGCGGCGTCTACCGTCCGCGGATTGTAGTTCAGGATAGGAGATAGCCACCGTTCGGCCGTTTCCAAGTCCCAGCCCTTTCGTTTGGCATAATCTTCCACCTGGTCGCGCTCGATCTTGCCGATGCCGAAATAGCGGCTTTCGGGATGGGCGAAATAGAAGCCCGACACCGAGGAGCCCGGCCACATGGCATAGCTTTCGGTCAGTTTGACCCCGATCTTGGCCTCGGCATCCAGCAGCTTGAACAGGGTGGCTTTCTCGCTGTGCTCGGGCTGGGCGGGATAGCCGGGCGCCGGGCGGATGCCTGTGTAGGCCTCCTTGATCAACTGCTCATTGCTGAGCACTTCGTCCGCGGCATAGCCCCAGTAATCCTTGCGCACCCGTTCATGCATGCGCTCGGCAAAGGCCTCGGCCAGGCGGTCGGCCAGGGCACGCAGCAGGATCGCGGAATAATCATCCTTGGCCGCCTCGAACTTCTTGATGTGCTTGTCCTCGCCGATGCCGGCGGTGACGACAAAGCCGCCGATATAATCCTCCACGCCCACCGGCGCGATGAAGTCGGACAGCGCCAGGTTGGGGCGATCCGCCTCGCGCGCCATCTGCTGGCGCAGGGTGTGCAGCGTCTGGATGGGAAACTTCCGCGCCTTGTCGCCATAGACGATGATGTCGTCCGGATTTTTCGGATCGCGGTTGGCCGGCCAGAAGCCGATCACCGCGCTGGCGGTCAGCCATTTGCCGTCGATTATCTTCTTCAGCATCGCCTGGGCGTCGCGGTAGAGGTCGCTGGCCACCTTGCCGACCTTCTCGTCATCCAGGATGGCCGGGAAAGGTCCCGCCAGTTCCCAGGTCGAGAAGAAGGGACCCCAGTCGATATAATTGGCCAGCTCGCCCAGGTCGTAATTGGTGTAGATGCGCGAGCCCATGAAGCCGGGCGACGGCGGCACATAGCCGGTGAAATCGACCTTGGCCGCATTGGCGCGCGCCTGCTCCAGTGTCAGGCGCTTGCCACTGACCTGCTTGTTGGCATGGGCCACGGCCATCTTTTCATATTCGGTGCGAATGTCGGCGGCATAGGCGGCGCCGGTATCCTTGTGCAGCAGGCTGGACGCCACGCCGACGGCGCGGCTGGCGTCGGTGACATAGACGGTCTGGCCGCGGCGATAGCTGGGATCGATCTTCACCGCCGTATGCACCTTCGACGTTGTGGCCCCGCCGATCATCAGCGGGATGTCGAAACCCTGGCGCTCCATCTCGGACGCCACTGTCACCATCTCGTCCAGCGACGGGGTGATCAGGCCGGACAGGCCGATGATATTGGCCTTGTGCTCCCGGGCTGCATCCAGGATCTTCTGCGTCGGCGTCATGACGCCCAGGTCGACGACTTCGTAACCATTGCACTGAAGCACGACGCCCACGATGTTCTTGCCGATGTCATGCACATCGCCCTTCACCGTGGCCATGATGATCTTGCCCGCCGGCTCCTTCACCTGGCTCTTGTCGGCATCCATGTAGGGCAGCAGATAGGCGACCGCCTTCTTCATCACGCGGGCTGATTTCACCACCTGGGGCAGGAACATCTTGCCCGACCCGAACAGGTCGCCCACCACATTCATGCCGGCCATCAGCGGCCCTTCGATCACGTCCAGCGGACGGGTCGCGGCGGCGCGCGCTTCCTCGGTATCCTCAAGGATGAAGGCATCGATGCCCGCCACCATGGCGTGGCTGATACGCTCGTTGACCGGCAGGCTGCGCCAGGCGGCGTCTTCCACCTCGGCGGTGGCGGCGCCACCCTTGTACTCCTGCGCTAGGGTCAGCAGCCGCTCGGTGGCATCCTCGCGGCGGTTGAACAGCACATCCTCGATGCCTTCGCGCAGGGGCGTGGGAATGTCCTGATAGACGGTGAGCTGGCCGGCATTGACGATGCCCATGTCCATGCCCGCCTTGATGGCGTGGAACAGGAACACCGAGTGCATCGCCTCGCGCACCTTGTCGTTGCCTCGGAACGAAAAACTGAAGTTGGAAACGCCGCCCGAGATATGGGCATGCGGATTTTCGCGGCGAATGACCTCGGCCGCTTCGACGAACGCCTTGCCATATTCGTTATGCTCTTCCAGGCCGGTGGCGACGGCGAAGATATTGGGATCGAAGATGATGTCTTCCGGCGGGAACTTCACCTTCTGGACCAGAAGGTCATAGGCCCGCTTGCAGATCTCGATCTTGCGTTCCTTGGTATCAGCCTGGCCGACCTCGTCGAACGCCATCACGACCACGGCGGCGCCGAAGCGGCGCACCTGCCTGGCCTGTTCCAGGAAGGATTCCTCGCCTTCCTTCAGCGAGATCGAATTGACGATGACCTTGCCCTGGCAGCATTTCAGGCCGGCCTGGATCACCTTCCACTTGGAACTGTCGATCATCAGCGGCACTTTGGAAATGTCCGGCTCGCCCGCCATCATGTTGACAAAGCGGGTCATCGCCGCCTCGCCATCGATCATGCCCTCGTCCATGTTGATGTCGATGACCTGGGCGCCATTCTCGACCTGGCTGCGGGCCACTTCCAGCGCCGCTTCATAATCGCCCGCCACGATCAGCTTGCGGAACCTGGCGCTGCCCGTGATGTTGGTGCGCTCGCCGACATTGATGAAGTTCAGGTCGGGCGTCAGCGTGAACGGCTCCAGCCCCGACAGGCGCATGTATTTGGGCTTTTCCGGAATGGCGCGCGGCGTCACGCCGGCGATCGCCTTGCCAAAGGCGGCGATGTGATCGGGCTTGGTGCCGCAGCAGCCGCCCACGATATTGACCAGGCCGGAGCGGGCGAATTCCTCGATCATCGTCGCCATCTGCTCCGGCGACTCGTCATAGCCGCCAAACTCATTGGGCAGTCCGGCATTGGGGTGGGCCGACACCAGCGTGTCGCAGGCGCCCGACAGTTCGGCGATATAGGGCCGCAATTCCTTGGCGCCCAGGGCACAGTTCAGCCCGATGGCAAAGGGATCGGCATGGCGCACCGAATGCCAGAAGGCGGTCGGCGTCTGGCCCGTCAGGGTGCGGCCAGACAGGTCGGTGATGGTGCCGGAGATCCACACCGGCAGGCGCACGCCCATCTCCTCGAACACTTCCTCGATGGCATAAATCGCCGCCTTGGCGTTCAGGGTATCGAACACCGTCTCGATCATGATGACGTCGCTGCCGCCCTTGATCAGGCCGCGCGTGCCATCGCGATAGGTCTCGCGCAGCTGGTCGAAGGTGATGTTGCGGAAAGCCGGGTCATTGACGTCGGGCGAGATGGTGGCGGTGCGGTTGGCCGGGCCCAGCACGCCCGCGACCAGGCGCGGCCGGCTAGAGGTGGAATACGCGTCGCACAAATCGCGCGCCAGCCTGGCGCCCGCCTCGTTCAACTCGCCAACCAAATGTCCCAGCCCATAATCTT
>CAIUTH010000072.1 GCA_903902075.1 uncultured Alphaproteobacteria bacterium | reverse complement strand
CGGCTGCGCCCCCTGGGGCCAGCCTTTACGGGTCAGCCGTCGAACTCCACCACATAGCCGGCGGCATGCTCATCGTCGTTGCCGTCGCCCAGCGAGGCGAAGAATTGCGGCAAGCCTTAGGCGTGCGGCAGGCGGAACGCCAAAAGCTCGGCGCTGTAACTGCCGCCGCCTATGGCCACCACGATGTATTGCCTGCCGTCCAGCAGATAGGTCATGGGCGAACCGGTCTGCGGCGCGGGCATGTACACCGCGCCCTTTTCTTCACCCGTCTTCTTGTCATAGGCACGCAGCATCGCGCCGCGCGCGCCGTTGGGCGTGGTGAAGAAGCCGCTTTCGCCGCAGATCACCAGCGACTTGGTGACGGTGGGCCCGAGAATGCCGGGCCGCCCGGTGCGCGGAATGGCCAGGCCCTTGAGCGCGGGATGCCGCTTGATGCTGTCCGGGGTTTCGCCATGCGCGATCTGCCAGGCGATATCGCCCCTGGAAAGATCGATGGCGGTGATGCGACCGTAAGGCGGCTTGAGCAGCGGCAGGCCCTGCACCGTCAGCGCGGTGGAACGGCGCGGCATGGTGTCAACCGGCTGCGGCGCGCTCCTGGCGAAGGCGGCTTCCCGCTCCGACGACCCCGATGGGGGGTTCTGGCGCGGAATGGTGCCCACCGTGCCGTGCAGGTAATCGAAATCGGAATCGGAAAGGGACTGCCCCGGATTGGGGATCATGCCGATGGAGCCGACTCCGGTCTGTGAATAGACATACAGGATATGGCTTTCCGGATCGTAGCAGCCGCCGGGCCAGTTGGTGCCGCCATTGATGCCGGGCGCCACCAATGTTCCCAGAGGACCATTCTCGGTGCTGAGAACGGGCGGGGTATAGATCGGGCCGATCTTCCAGTTGCTCACCAGCTTCACCGCCTCGGCATGCAAGGCGGGCGTGAAATCGATCAGGTCGTTCAAACTCACGCCCTGGATGTCATAGCCGGGCGGCTTGGACGGAATGGGCTGGGTCGGCGAATACCATTCGCCCGGCACATTGCCTTTTTCCACTTTCACTTCGGGGATCGGCCAGACCGGCTTTCCGGTGACCCGGTCCAGCACATACAGAAACGCCTGCTTGGTCGGCTGGGCCAGCGCCTTGACGATTTTTCCATTGTGCGGGATGTCGCAAAGAATGGGCGCGCAGGGAATGTCGCGGTCCCACAGACCGTGATGCACGGTCTGGTAATGCCAGCGCCGCACGCCGGTCTGGATATCGACCGCAACAATACTTTCGCCGAACAGCGCCGGGCCGGCGCGATACTGACCGTTGTAATCGCCGGTGCCCAGTTCGACCGGCAGATAGGCCAGTCCCAACTCCTCATCCACCGACACCTGGGCCCATACGCCCTGGTTTCCGCTTTTCTCCGCCTGGCCGGGAACCAGCCAGCTGTCGTAACCAAACTCGCCCTTCAACGGGATGGTGTGGAAAATCCACAGCCGCTTGCCGGTGCGCACATCAAAGCCGCGCGCATAGCCCTTCACGTTGACATGGCTCTTGGGGACATTGCCGGAGTCATGGGCCGCGCCCACGATCACCACATCCCTGGCGACGATCGGGGTGGAATGCAGGCCGATATCGGCATGGACCAGGTCTATGTCCTGGTCGTCATTCAGGCGCAGATCGACAATGCCGCCATCGCCGAAGCCGGGGATGCGCTGACCGGTATTGGCGTCCAGCGCGATCAGCCGGTAGCCGGGCGTGACGAACAGGATGCGTTCTTCCTTGCCGTCGGTCCAATAGGACACGCCATGTCCGGAAAGCTGGCGAGGGGCCTGGCGGCCGCGCTCGCCTTCGTCATAACGATGCAGCCAGAGAACCTCGCCGGTCTTCGCGTCCAGGGAGACGACGTCGCGCCGTGAACCGGCGGTGGTGAACAGCCGGCCGCCGATCATCAGCGGGGTGGCCTCATACTGATATTCGGGGCGCGCCCCCAGCGAGTCCGGCTTGAAGCGCCAGGCGACTTCCAGGCTGTTGAAGTTGGCAGCGTTAATCTGGTCCAGCGGGGAGTAGCGGCGGTTGGCCTGGTCGCCGCCGTAATAATGCCATTCCACGTCCCCGGGGTGCGACAGAACCTGGGCGCAAACGGCACCTGGCGCCGCCAGGACGGCGGCCGTGGACAACAGGACTGTGCGTCTTGAGAGCTGGCTCATATTCCCCCGGGCGGCTTTTATTGGACCGGATGATAGGTCGGGGAATGGCAGAAGGTGAAGAATAAAGCAGGCTTTGAGCGAAATATTGGCAGCCGGGGTATCCGCTTGTGATCTTTGGGCGAAATGCGTAGGACTGACCTGCGCAGCCCCAGACCCCGAAACACCGACGTGCTAAGCCCCACCGAACTTTCCCGCACGCTTTTGCGTTACTGCGAGCCCGATTTCCGGCGCGCCCTGTTCGAAGTCGGCATCACCCTGGTCCCTTTGGCACTTCTATGGGTGCTGATGTGGCTGTCCCTCAGCGCCGGCTACTGGCTGACCTTGCTGTTGGCGATTCCGGCCGGCGGCCTGCTGGTCCGACTGTTCATCATCCAGCATGACTGCGGCCATGGCGCGTTCTTCCGCCAGCGGGCCGCGAACACCTGGATGGGCCGCGTACTGGGCGTGCTGACCCTCACCCCCTTCGATTACTGGAAGCGCAATCACGCCATCCACCACGCCACGTCCAGCAACCTGGACCGGCGGGGCATCGGCGATATCGACCTGCTGACCGTGCAGGAGTATCGCGAAAAGTCGCGGGTCGGCCGCCTGCTGTACCGGGTCTATCGCAGTGCACCGGTGATGTTCGTGGTGGGGCCTGCCTGGATGTTCCTGCTTCAGCACCGGCTGCCCTTCCACCAGATGCGCGACGGCTGGCGCCCCTGGATCAGCACCATCGGGACCAATGCCGTCATCGCGCTGGCGATCGCGGGCATGATAAGCCTTGTGGGCCTAGGCCCCTTCGTGATGGTGCACCTGCCGATCATGCTGATCGCGGCGTCCATCGGGGTCTGGCTGTTTTTCGTCCAGCACCAGTTCGAGACGGTGTTCTGGGCGCGCTCCGGTGAGTGGTCGCATCACGACGCCGCGCTGGCTGGCAGCTCCTATTATGATTTGCCCGGGCTGCTGCGCTGGTTCAGCGGCAATATCGGCATCCATCACATTCACCACCTCAACAGCCGCATTCCCTATTACCGGCTGCCCAAGGTGCTGCGCGATCATCCCGAACTGAAACAGGTCGGCCGGCTGACCCTGTGGGACAGCCTGAAACTTCCCCGGCTGTCGCTGTGGTGCGAGCAGCGCAAGCGGCTGGTGTCGTTCAAGGCGGCCAAGGCGCTTTAAGAGACTGGGTGGGATTGCGAAAAACATGCTCTGTCCGCCGTCAGGGCCTATGAGACAGAAAAGGGG
>CAIUTH010000071.1 GCA_903902075.1 uncultured Alphaproteobacteria bacterium | reverse complement strand
GCCCATCTCGATGCTGAAATCCACGCCGATCTTGCCGACATATTTCAGCGCGCCGTCCGACAGGGGCACCTGGCCGGAGATATAGACAAGGTTGCCGCTGCGGGTGAAAGGCACATAGGCGGCCACCGGCGCGGGCGGCGTGGACAGGTTGATGCCGAGGGTTTTCAGGCGGGCGTCAATGACGGACATGCATGTTCCTTGGAGGTGAGCGGTTGCCCAAGCCTACTCAGGCGCGGGGCTTTTTGAAAGCACGTCCAGTTCCTACGGCTTCGCCGCCGAATTTTGCCCGTATCTTGTCCATCGCCCGTTCTGCCGCCGCCCGCTTGTCCGATGTGACATCAATGAGACTGGACGGATCGGCGCCCACCGCCGGCCCCAGGTTGGAAAGACCCACGCCCAGCAGGCGGAAGCGGGTGCCGTCAGCCTCGCGTTTCAGGGCGGCTTGCGCGGTGCGGAAGATGCGGTCGGCCAGCTGGGTGGGCGAATCCAGCGAGGTCGAGCGGGTGCGCAGGCGGAAGTCCGAGGTTTTCAGTTTCAGCACCACCGTGCGCCCGGCCAGTTCGTGAGTCTTGGCGCGGGCCGAAACCCGCTCGGCCTGGCGCCACAGCACACTTTCCAGGTCGGCCAGTTTCGACAGATCGCTGTTGAAGGTGGTTTCCGAGGAAATGGTCTTCATCTCGCCGCCCGGATCGACGCGCCTGGAATCCTGGGCGTTGGCCATGCGGTGCAGCCACAGCCCTGTGGCGCCATAGCGTACGGACAGTTCCTTGGGATCGGCATCCTGCAGCTGGCCGATGGTTGTCAGGCCGTCACGCTCCAGCCGCGCCTGCATCACCTTGCCGGCGCCGCGCATCATGGCGATGGGTTTGTCGCGCAGGAAGCTTTTGGCTTCTGCCATCCCGATCACGGCAAAGCCGCGCGGCTTGTCCAGTTCGCTCGCCAGCTTGGCCAGGAACTTGTTGCCGGACAGGCCGATGGAGACGGTGATGTTCACCTCCCGCTCGATATCGGAGGCCAGCTTGGCCATGGTGCGGGCGGGGCTGTGGTGATGGATACGCTCCGTGCCCGACAGGTCCAGATAGGCTTCATCGAGCGACAGCGGTTCGACCAGCGGGGTGAGGGCTTCCATCAGTCCGCGGATCTGGCGCGCCACCGCGCTGTAATGGGCATGGCGTGGCTTGACGATCACCGCCTGGGGACAAAGCTTGCGCGCCTGGAACATCGGCATGGCGGAGCGCACGCCATATTTGCGGGCGATATAGCAGGCGGTGGAAACCACGCCGCGCGTTTCTCCGCCCACGATCAGCGGCTTGTCCTTCAGGCTCGGATCATCACGCTTTTCGATAGCTGCATAAAAGGCATCGCAGTCCATGTGGGCGATGGCCAAGGTATCGATCTCGGGATGGGTGATGACGCGGCTGGAACCGCAACTGGGGCAGGGCGCCTCCGCCGCATCGCTGAGGCAGTCGCGGCAGAAGCCGGGCCAGGTCTCTACGCCGGCCACAGCCATGCCGCGCCTCTCACGCCGCTGGAATCGCCGTGCAAGTTCTTCACGATTTTCGGTGGCCCGCCCAAATTGAAACCGTATTTTTCCACCAACGGCGGCAGGTCGCGGTACAGCCGTTCGACGTTCGACAATCCGCCGCCCATCACGATCACGTCCGGGTCCAGGATGTTCACCATCGTCGCCATGGCGCGGGCAAAGCGGTCCACCAGCCGGTCCATGGCGGCGCGTTCATCCGCGCCATCGGAGGCCGCGATTTCTTCGGCGCTGGCGCTGCGGCCGCTGACGCGCAGGAAGTCCGCGGCCAAGCCCGGTCCGCTGCACCACACTTCCAGGCAGCCGCGCTTGCCGCAGTAACATGGCGGCGCCCCGGTCACTTCTTCAACCGACGGCGCGGGCAGTGGGATATGTCCCCATTCCCCGCCGATGCCATGCGCGCCGTTCAGCACCTTGCCACCCGTCACCACCCCGCCGCCCACCCCTGTGCCGGCGATGACCCCGAACACAGTCGCCGCACGCGCCGCGGCGCCGTCGCTGGCTTCCGACAGGGCAAAGCAGTTGGCGTCATTGGCCAGCCGCACCTCGCGGCCCAGCATTTTCTCCAGGTCCTGCCGCAACGGCTTGCCGATCAGATAGGTGGTGTTGGCATTCTTGATGAGGTTTGTGCCGAAGCTTTCGCTGCCGGGAATGGCGATGCCGACGCTGCCGAAGACATTGAGTTCGTGTTCCGCAGCGGTCACCAGCTCCGCCAAACCTCGTACCGTAGAGTCATAATCCCTGGGCGTGGCGATACGCCGGCGCAACGCGACTGTACCGTCCGGCGCCAGCGCCATGATCTCGGTCTTGGTGCCGCCCAGATCGATGCCGAAACGCATCAGATTTCACCGCTCAACACATGTCTTGCCATGTGCACATCCCTGGACGAGATGGACAGGCTTTCGCAGAAGGGCAGCAGCAGGTCCTCATGCCCCAGCAGGAAATCCAGCAGGGCCACATTCATGCCCGGACTGCCCGCCGCCTCGCGCAGGGTTTGCGCGTCGATACCCGACTGGGTGAGAAAGCGTTGTATGCCGTCGTCCTGCCCGGCCAGCCAGCCAAGGCCTTCAAGGGCAAGCACTTCGGCGCGTTCGGTGTTCATCAGGGCCATGGCCGCTTCTATGGCATAAGCCATGGTTCCACAAAACGGAGGCGAAGGCCGATCTGAAGGGCGTTTCGGCCGTCACCACCTTGCAGGCGGCTTTGGCGCCAGGTGCTGGCGTTTGCTTCATCTTTACCCGCGGCAAGCCTGATCCCATCTGAGTCCTCAACCGGGTGCAGCTGGGGCCGCCATCCAGGCCTTGATGACGATAGTCCTGCGATCCAGCGCCCAGACCACACCAGGTCATCAGCGGCGGACGGGGGTAGCGGGAACCGCAAGTGGCTCCGAAACCGCCCAAAAGCGGCGAAAAGGGGGCGGTCCCCGCCTTCAATCTCAAGGGAGCGTTAAGAGATAATCCTTAATACTGGGCAAACCGGAAGGCCCGTACTGGGCGCTGGGCGCATTCCGCGCTGAAAAGAGACCTGAGCCATGGACGTGAAAACCAAGACTGTCCTGATCGTGGAGGACAATGAGCTCAACATGAAGCTCTTCCACGACCTTCTGGACGCGCATGGCTACAACATCCTGCAGACCAAGGACGGCATGGAAGCGCTGGACATCGCCCGCGAACACCATCCCGACCTGATCCTGATGGACATCCAGTTGCCGGAAGTCAGCGGCCTGGAAGTCACCAAGTGGCTGAAGGAAGACGATGCGCTCAAAGGCATTCCCGTTGTCGCCGTCACCGCCTTCGCCATGAAGGGCGACGAGGAAGTCATCCGCCAGGGCGGATGCGAAGCCTATATCTCCAAACCCATTTCGGTGACCAGCTTCCTGGATACCGTGCGGCGCTTCATCGGGTAATTAGCAATGACGGCCCGCGTTCTTGTCGTCGATGACATACTTTCCAACGTCAAGCTTCTGGAAGCGAAGCTGACGGCGGAATATTTCGAGGTCATCACAGCCTTCAACGGCCTGGAATGCCTGTCCAAGATGGAAGCGGGTGTGCCGGACATCGTGTTGCTGGACGTGATGATGCCCGGCATGGACGGCTTTGAAGTCTGCCGCCGCATCAAGTCCAACCCCAAGACCGCCCATGTCCCCGTGGTGATGGTGACCGCGCTGGACCAGCCGTCCGACCGCGTGGCCGGCCTGGATGCGGGCGCCGATGATTTTCTTACCAAGCCGGTGGATGACGCCGCCCTGTTCGCGCGGGTGCGCAGCCTGGTCCGCCTGAAGATGATGACCGACGAGTTGCGCATGCGCGAGTCGACCGGCCAGGGCATGGGCCTAATCGATCCGGCTGAAACGCTGACCGAGAACAACCAGTCGGGCCGCATCCTGGTGATCGAAGACCGTGCCGAAAGCGTGGCCTGGTTCACCAGCGCCCTGACCCCCACGCATGAAGTGGCCTCCGCCGACACGTTCGAGGAAGGCCTGGTGCGGGTGAAGGGCGGGGACTTCGACCTGATCGTGGTGTCGCTGGGCATGCGCGGCTTTGACGGCCTGCGGCTTTGCTCGCAGCTGCGTTCGCTGCCGGAAGGCCGCCATGTCCCGATCCTGGTGGTCGTCAGCGACGGCGACCGCCGCAAGCTGACCCAGGCGCTGGAGATGGGCGTCAATGATTACCTGACCCGCCCGGTCGACAAGAACGAACTGGTGGCCCGCGTGCGTACGCAGCTGCGCAAGAAGCGCTATGCCGACCGGCTGCGCCACAATGTCCAGCTCAGCCTGGAAATGGCGATCACCGATCAGCTCACCGGCCTGCACAATCGCCGCTACATGAGCCGCCATCTGGATACGCTGATGGCCGATGCCGCCAAGAATGGCCGCCCGCTGGCCTTCGTCATCATGGACATCGACTTCTTCAAGCAGGTCAATGACACCTATGGCCATGACATCGGCGACGAGGTGCTGAAGGAATTCGCATCCCGCATCAACGCCAATGTGCGTGGCATCGACCTGGCCTGCCGCTATGGCGGCGAGGAGTTCGTGGTCGCCATGCCCGATACCGACATGGCCTTCGCCACCAACATCGCCGAACGCCTTCGCCATTCGATCGAGACCACGCCGGTCAAGATCAGCCGCAATCCCGGCTTTCTCAACATCACCATCTCCATCGGCATCGCCCGGTGCGAAGGCGAGAGCGATACCGCCGAGCAGCTGCTGCACCGCGCCGACCAGGCGCTGTATCGCGCCAAGCGTACCGGCCGCAATAAAGTGGTTGCTGACGCCGCTTAATCCAACGCGCGGTCGTTTTGGTCCCTGAGTTCGTCGTGCGTGCTCACGGGCTGCAAGCCGTCGCTACGCTGCCGCTAGCGACCGCGCGACGCTCCTGCTCAGGAATTCCTCGCGCTCTTATCGCGCTATTCTGATTCTTCTTCGGCAGCAGGCGCTTGACCAGCGCTCATCTCCATCACCCGGTCGATGACCGATACCAGGATTTCCGGCTCGCGCGCGCCTGATACCGCCAGCTTGCCGCCGAAGATCATGGCCGGCACACCGGTGACGCCCATTTCATGCGCGATCTGGTCTTCGCGTTCCACCAGCGCGGTGTCGGTATCGGTTTCCAGCATCTGCGCCATTTCGATCCCGTCCAAGCCGCACAGGTCGGCAATGTCGGCCAGCACGCGGACATCGCCTATATCCTCGCCATTCTCGAAATAGGCGATGAACAGCCGCTCCACCACTTCATCCTGCACGCCGGTCGCTTCGGCCCAGCGGATCAGGCGGTGGGAATCCAGCGTGTCGGGACGCCGGCTGATATTCAGGAAATCAAAGGCGATGCCATCCTTCTCGCCTTCCTGGGCGATCAGCTTGTGCATCTCCACGATCTTCATCGGGTCGTCGCCGAACTTGGCGCGCATATAGGCCTGTCGGTCCATGCCGCCTTTGGGAACGGTCCGGTCCAGGCGATAGGGCCGCCACTTCACGTCAAACACAATGTTCGGGCGCATCGCCATAGCGCGCATCAGGCGGCGCTTGCCGATAAAGCACCAGGGACAGACGGTGTCGGAGATGACATCTATTTGCATGGGGCGATTTGCATTACTTGACTACTTGGCTGGTGATTTCATTTTCATCGGCCTGGACATGGATCGAGGTGGCGCGGCCCTTCACCGACAGGGTTGCGGTCACCGGCACCAGCCCGTCGATCACGGTCATGCCGGACGGCGGCGGCGTGGCCAGGAATTCCAGCACCACGCTGTGAGCATCGCCATGCACCAGATGCAGGTGTGGCCTGGTCCAGCCGCCGGAGGGCACTGCGCCCTTGGCCTGCACCAGGATGGCGCCGTCCTTCTGGGTGGCGGTCAGGCTGTCGATGCGCAGCACACGCTTGTCGGCCGCCAATGCTGGGGATGCTGCGAGCAGGGCGGCGATCAGGAGGGCAAAAATGCGCATGGGCCAAACTTTAGCGACAATTGGGGCAAGAAGAGGTCAGACGTTCAGCTCTACCCATACGGGAACATGGTCGGAGGGTTTTTCGCTGGCGCCGCGCACTTCCTTGTCGATGCCGACATTCTTCAGCCGGTCTAGGCCCTGCGGCGACAACAGGACATGGTCGATGCGGATGCCGTTGTTGCGTTCCCAGGAGCCGAAATAATCCCAGAAGGTGTAATGACCGCCTTCGGGATGCAGTGCGCGGAAGGCGTCGGTGTAGCCGAGATTTTCGATCCGCCGCAGCGCCGCCTTGGACTCCGGCTGGAACAGGGCGTCCTTCACCCAGGCCTCGGGCCGGTCGGCATCCTTGTCCTCGGGGATGATATTGTAGTCGCCCATCAGCACCACCGGCTCTTCATTCCTGAGCAACGTCTTGGCGTGGACCCGCAGTCTTTCCAGCCAGGCCAGCTTGAAATCGAACTTGGGGCCGGGCCAGGGGTTGCCATTGGGGGCATAGATCGAGGCGACGCGCACCACGCCGTGTTTGCCGGTGATGACCGCTTCGAGATACCGCGAATGGTCGTCGAGCACGCCATCGGGCGCGGGCAGTCGCGGGGTGACGTCCTCCATTGGGTGTTTGGACAGGATGGCGACGCCGTTATAGCTCTTTTGTCCGTGTACGGCGCAGTTATAGCCCAGCGCCTCGAAGGGTTCGCGGGGAAAGCCTTCGTCCACCGTCTTGATTTCCTGCAGGCACACGACATCGGGCCTGGCCTCCTTCAACCAGGCCAGCGCCGGCTCCAGCCGCGCCTTGACGGAATTGACATTCCAGGTGGCGATTTTCAAACCGTGAAACTCGTGCCGCAGCCGCAGGACGCTGTCGCGTTGGGATTGTTGACCTTGAAGGCCTGACCGATCAAATCGTCGGTGAAGTCGATTTCCGCGCCG
>CAIUTH010000070.1 GCA_903902075.1 uncultured Alphaproteobacteria bacterium | reverse complement strand
TGGGATTATTGGGAATACCGTGGCTGGCAGGCCATACGCCGGTGATCAGGGTGGTGTGGTTGGGGTAGGTGACGGTGGGTAGGGCATTCTTCACGCCGCTGGCATAGGCGCCGTTCGCCATCAGCGCCCGCAGCGCGGGAACTTTCAGGCCACGCGCCGGCGCATCGATCACATCGCCGGGACGCAATCCGTCGATCGAGATCATCAGCACTGGTGCGGCCTGTGCCGTCACGGGCGCGAAGAACAAGGCCGCCGTCAGAAATGTCACGCGCACGAAAATCTCCACTTGCTGAAAAGATGTTCACTAACCATCCCATTCGACAGTCACATGACAATCCGCCGCGCGGTGCGCCTGTGCATTTCACGAAAGCGCAACACGACTGTTTCCTTTCCGTATTGCGCTGCACCTAGGTAACCCACGCGCTTCTTTCGCGCATAACAAACGGGGATTCCATGTTGCTGCGTCATACGCTCAAGAGCGCTCTTTTTGCCACGACGGCTTTGGGAACTTTGTCGGTGGCGCATGCCCAGACCATCGTCCCCAGCGATGCCGGCGGCGGCGTGGAAAGCGTGATCGTCAGCTCCGACCGCGAAAGCACCCACTCGGCGGTCGAGATCAACACCGTCCAGGCGCAGAAGATCGTGCCGGGCATTTCGCCGTTGAAGGCGATCCAATCCCTGCCAGGCGTGACGTTCAACACCGCCGATCCGTGGGGCAACAACGAACAGAATGAATCGCTGGTGGTGCACGGCTTCACCACCCAGCAGCTGGGCTTCACCATGGACGGCGTGCCCCTGGGCGACCAGCAGTATGGCAATTACAACGGCCTGTCGCCGACGCGTGCCGTCACATCCGAAAACGTCGCCCGCACTACCTTGTCGTCGGGCGCAGGTTCATTGGGCGTGGCCTCCACCAGCATGCTGGGCGGCGCCATCGAAACCTTCTCCCTCAACCCCCGCGACAGTTTTGGCGTTGATGTCCGCGAGACCGGCGGCAGCTATGACACCAGCCGCACCTTCGTGCGCGTGGATTCCGGCGATCTGGGTGAGGGCCTGGGCGCGGCCTATATCTCGTACCTGCACCAGAATGCGCGTGCCTGGGACTTTGACGGCTATCAGCGCGGTGATCAGATCAACCTGAAATACGTCAACCAGAATGACGTAGGCCGCTTTACCTTTTATGCCGACTGGGATCGCAAGATTGAGCCAAACGAAGACTCCACGTCCTATGGCAACCAGCAGACCGCGGCCGGCCAGGCGTATCAGCCTTACACCCGTCCATTCGCCTATCCCAACCTGGCGGCGGAAACCGCCTTGCTGGGCCCGACAGGCACGCCGCCGGCCAACCTGGGCAACAACTTTCCCAACTATCACAGCGCCGCCCAGCGAGAAGATGCGCTGACCTATGCTCAATATGACTGGAACGTGGCGCCGGACATCACCTGGTCCAACCAGGTCTATTACCATCATGCCACCGGCCGCGGCGTGGTGGCTGGCCCCACCAACAATGCCGGCCTGCCGGGGCTGTTCGTGGTCTATTTCCCGCAACTGGTGGTGGGCGGCTCGTCCAGCTCCGCCGGAACCCTGACCAACATCAACAACGCCTTCGGCGGCCAGGGCCTGGCAGTGCGCACCACCGAATACCGCATCAACCGCTTCGGCTGGCGCTCGACCCTGAACTGGAAGCTGGGCGACCATGACATCGAGCTGGGTGGCTGGTTAGAGCGCAACGCCTCGCGCACGGGCCGCCGTTGGCACCCCTTCTCGGCCGCCAACAACGACCTGACGCCTTATGACGTGCCGCGCAATCCGGCCTTCACCCAGTACGACGTGTCGCTGCGCACCGACGACATCAACGTACATCTGCAGGATTCCTGGCACATCACCAACACACTGACCCTGCAGGCCGGCTTCAAGAGCATGTTCCAGACGGCGGGCAACAACGTCATCACCAACCAGCGCAATGCGCCGGGCGCCACCGTGCCGGTCGTGTTTCCCACCGGCACCATCAGCAGCAATGGCTGGTTCCTGCCGCAAGTGGGCGCCACCTGGGATGCGGATGAGAATTGGCAGGTCTTCGCCAACATCCAGGAGAATTACCGCCAGATCATTCCCTATGCGGCGGGCAGCAACTTTTACGGCTCATCGCCCTTCAGCCTGGGCACCCAGTCGGCGTTCGACCAGTTCAAGACCACGGTGCATCCGGAACGCTCATGGACCTATGAGCTGGGCGTGCGCACCCATTACGACATGGATCTGGGCCCCATCACCGGTATCGAAGGCCAGGCCAACTATTATCACGTCGACTTCCACAACCGGCTGTTCAATGTGGCGCCGTTCAACCTGTTCAACCCGCCCCCGTCCATCCTGGTCAATGTCGGCAGCGTGACCACCGATGGCGTGGACGTGGCCTTCACCCTGCACCTGGGCGAACACTTCCAGTTCTATGACGGCATCTCCTACAACAGCTCGGCCTACAGTTCGAATTACACGGCGGGCGCAACGGCGGGCGGTGTACCGACGGTGGTCCCGATCGCAGGCAAGCAGGTCCCGATCACGCCCGACTGGCTGAACAAGTTCATCGCCAGCACTCAGTGGGGCAACTTTGAGGCCCAGGTCAGCGGCGACTACGTCGGCCGCCGTTATGCGACCTATCTCAACGATCTGGCCATTGGCGGCCAGTTCCAGCTGGGCCTGGAAGCCAGCTACACCTTTGACGACATCGGGATTGACGAAATCAAGAAGTTCAAGATCAGCGGCAATATCCTTAACTTGACCGACACAAAGGGCATCTCGACCATAAACGTGCCCGGCTCGCCCGCCTCGGGCGGCTATTCCGCCTATCCGCTGTCCCCGCGCATGTTCTTTGTCACGGTGGGCGCATCCCTTTAAGTCAGGTCCCTCAACTGAGGGCGGTGCTTCGCGGCGCCGCCCTTTTTTGCCCACTTATCGCTTTCAAACATGGGCCGGTAATGAAAGCTTTTGGCGCAAAGCGGACATTCGTTGCTGCAGCATGAAAGGCCATCATAGCGATTAGGAGGCTCCCGCTTCAGTGCGTGTAGCGGCCATCCGAAGCCATTTTGTACTGGGGCTGGGGTAGGCCCACGCGGCCGATAGGCGGCGACGTTGAGGCTGGGCCTGTGAGATACGCTGGAGCCAAGCCCGAGCGGCTAACGGTGTGAAAATGTGGGCTGCCAGTCCCATCCGGGGGGAAGCAAACTGACAGCCCAAGTCAGTCGATTGGATATAATCGCACGCTTTGAGGAGCCGCTAACAATATAACGTTAGCCCTGAATTGTTACGTTATGGCGATAACCTATCTGCTCAGCCGATCCGACACGTCAGGCTCAATGTCCGCTTAATTGCCGTAACGTGACCCGGAAATAGCCTTAGTGAGATTGTCACATTGCCAGCATATCAAGGGGCTGTATCGGAGCCGACTCCGAAATCTGGCGTTCAGATTTATTCCAATAAAGGATTTTACGATGCGTTCGTTTCTTTCCACTGGCTTGGCTTTGGCCCTGCTGACATCCACTGCCATGGCCGCAGATATCGGCTCCCTCCCGGCTGGCAAGCCCGCTGGCTTCAAGCAGGCCCAGGTTGAAGGCAATACTCTGCTTATCGTTGGCCTAGGAGCGGCCGCAATTGCTGGCATCGCGATTGCCGCCTCAGACAACGGCAACAACGCTACTGTAAAGTCTACCACAGTTACTTCTTCAACTGGCACCACCGCTTAGCTCTCCTCGCTGTTCGCGAGTTCAAGAAGAACCTCGGTGTGACATGAAGGACCTGGCTTGCTGTGCAAGCCGGGTCTTTGTCTTTAAAGGAGGTCCGGCTCGGATCATCTTAGGCCAGAGGGTGAAGCCAAAGTCTGGCTGTCGGTCGGTTTTGGGTTGCGTTAGTTCGCCAATTGGTCAGGCGCTTACGGTCAATCACATCAAGCCTGAATGTCCGCT
>CAIUTH010000069.1 GCA_903902075.1 uncultured Alphaproteobacteria bacterium | reverse complement strand
GGAACTGAGGGCCAACGTATGAGCGATCGCGCCACCTACATCTTGCCGCGCGACAAGGGCGCCGCCCCGCTGGATTTCGTGATCGCGGTGATGGCCTTTTTAGCAGCGCTGGCGCTGGGCTCATCCCTGGTGGCAACGCGTGCGGCCCATGGCTGGCAGTCGGGACTGTCGGACCGCATCACGGTGCAGGTGATGCCGCCGGAACAAGGCGATGTGCGCGGCGGGCTGGAGGCGGAAACCAAGGCAGCGCTGGCGGTGCTAGACGCAACACCGGGCATCGCCCATGCCAGCGCACTGTCGGACGCGGAGATCAACGCCCTGGTGGAACCCTGGATCGGCAAGGATGGCGTGGTGTCGGGCATTCCCCTGCCCAAGCTGATCGATGCCACAATCACCCCGGGCGAAGAGCTGGATGTGACGGCGTTGGCGGCCAGGCTGAAACAGGCCGCGCCCCATGCCTCGGTGGACGATCATCGCCGCTGGATCACGCGCTTGCGCGGCCTTGCGGATGCGGTGCGCTTTTCCGCCTATGGCATCCTGCTGCTGATCGCGGGCGCCACCGCCGCGGCGGTGTCCTTTGCCACCCGCGCCGGTCTGGACGCGCATCACGAGATGGTGGCGCTGCTGCACCAGATGGGCGCGCTGCCTGCCTTTATCGCCCGCGCGGTGGAATGGCATTATTTCGTGTCGGCGCTGTTTGCCGCCGCATTGGGCACCCTGTTCGCGGCACTGTTCTTTCTGGGCGCCGGCGGGCTGGAAATCTTTGGCCTTGAGGCGGTGCCCTTCCTGCCGCCCTTGTCGCTGAAATGGATCGAGATCCCCTGGCTTTTGGCGGTGCCGGCCGTCACGGCGCTGATCGCCTGGGCCACGGCGCGTATTTCGGTGCTTCTGGTGGTAAAAGCCATCTATTGAGCGCGGCGAAAGCTGTTTGCTATTGTTCTGCTTCGCGATTGGAGCTGCGATTTGCGCGTTTTCCTGGCCGTGATTTTCCTGGCGTTGCTGGGTTATGCACTGAGCTTCGTGCTCTTTGTGTCCAATCTGCCTGTCGCGCCGGCGGTTCCGCCAAAGGCCGACGGCATCGTCGCCCTGACCGGCGGCAATGAGCGGCTGGATACCGCCGTGGCGCTGCTGGAACGCGGCGTGGGTCAGCGGCTCCTGGTCAGCGGCGTGGCGGCCGAAACCACCAAGGAGACGGTGGGCAAGATGTCGGATGGCGGCCCGCGCTTCGCCTGCTGCGCCGATATTGGCTATGCCGCCGAGGACACCCATGGCAATGCACAGGAAGCCGCCGACTGGACGCGCGAACATCACTTCAACAGCCTAGTGATCGTCACCGGCCGCTATCACCTGCCGCGCACCATGAAGGAGTTCTCCGCCCTGCTTCCGGACGTCACCTTGATCGCCTATCCGGTGGAACAGAACCGCGTCGCGCTGGACGGCTGGTGGCGGCATCCCAAGACCGCCCAGCTGTTGCACCGCGAATATGTCAAATATCTCGCCAGCCTTGTGACGACGCGGCTGGCGAAATGACATTGGCCCGCTCCGCGCTGTTTCTGGCGTGGTTTCTTGTCGTCACCACCATCCTGTCGCTGATCTTCCTGCCGGTGCTGATATTGCCGCGTGGCGCCACCATCTGGCTGGCGCGGGTCTGGTCGCGCGCCACGTTTTTTGGCCTGAAAGCCTTTGCCGGCATCGATTGGGAAATTCGCGGAACGCGCCCCAAAGGCCCGGTGCTGGTCGCCGCCAAGCATATGAGCATGTGGGATACGCTGGCGCTGTATCTGGCGTTGGATGCGCCGGCCATTGTGCTGAAACGCGAACTGCTGCGCATTCCCTTCTATGGCTGGTTCTTGTGGAAGGCCACGGCCATTCCGATTGACCGCGCGGCGGGCGCCAGCGCCTTGCGCAAGATGGCGGCCAATGCGCGCGCCGTGCTGGGCGAAGGCCGTCCCATCCTGATCTTTCCCGAAGGCACGCGCAAAAAACCGAGCGCGGCGCCGGACTACAAGCCCGGCGTGGCCGGGCTTTACACCATGCTGGATGTGCCCTGCATACCGGTGGCGCTGAATTCCGGCGTCTATTGGACCGGCTTCTGCAAAAAGCCGGGCACCATCGTGCTGGAATTCCTGCCGCCCATTCCGCCTGGCCTGAAGCGCGTTGAATTCATGCGTCAACTGGAAGAGCGGATCGAAACCGCCACCGCGCGATTGCTGCCATGACCGCGCTGGCCAAACGCGCTTGCGGTCCCTGCACCGCCTGTTGCATCGATCTCAAGATCGTGGCGCCGGAGCTGAAGAAGATAGCGCGTGTGCCTTGTCCGCATCTGAGCGGCAAAGGTTGCGGCATATATGAAACCCGTCCCGGCGTGTGCCGCGAATTTCTGTGTGGCTGGCGATTGTTCGAGGACATGGACAATAGCTGGCGCCCCGACCTGAGCGGCATCCTTACGATGCGCCGCGCACCATCCGAAATGCCCGCCGCCTGGCAGAACGCGCCCTATGGCATGCATATGGTGGTGTTGACCGGCCAAGAAGCGGTCTTGCGCCCGGCTTTCCTCCGCTATGTGGCGCAGGCGATGGCGCGCGGCATTCCCATCTTCCTGTCGGCCGCTTCGCCCTACATCACCTTGAACGAGCATGTGCCGGCCGGCGCCGATGCAAGCCTCCTGAAACAGCGGCTGGCCGAGCTTTACCCCCTGCTAAACGCCGCCCGTTTCGGGGCCGGCCTGTGTCAGCGCATCCGCTTTCTCTATCGGCTGCAGATCGACCGGGAATATCAGAAATATCTAGGAAAATCAGCGGCCTAGAGGACTGGAATGGGCGGCTGACAACCCCATATTAGGCAGACCGGCAAGCCAGGGTGGCGAACCCGGTGCCCGATATGGTTGTTACCCATCGATGAGCGATATTTCCCACCAGATCTGGGACATGAAGTACCGGCTGAAAGCACCGGACGGCACGCCCATGGACCGTGACGTGGCCGACAGCTGGGCGCGCGTGGCGCTTGCCTTGGCGCAGGCCGAGGTGCCAGACCAGCGCGTGTCCCGCGCCCAGGAATTCGCCCATGCCCTGGCGGGGCACAAGTTCCTGCCGGCGGGCCGCATCCTGGCTGGTGCCGGCACCGGGCGCAGCGTCACCTTATTCAACTGTTTTGTGATGGGGACCATCGAGGATTCGATGGACGGAATCTTCTCCGCCCTGCGCGAAGCGGCCCTGACCCTGCAGCAGGGCGGCGGCATCGGGTACGACTTCTCCAGCCTGCGGCCCAAGGGCGCGCTGGTCCAGGGCGTGGGCGCGGATGCCTCAGGCCCCGTCTCCTTCATGGATGTGTGGGATTCGATGTGCCGCACCATCATGAGCGCGGGCTCGCGCCGCGGCGCCATGATGGCGACCTTGCGCGTCGATCATCCTGACATCGAGGATTTCATCACCGCCAAGCGCACCCAGGGACGGTTGTCCAACTTCAATCTGTCTGTACTGGTCAGCGACGCCTTCATGACGGCGGTGAAAAACGGCCTTGACTGGAACCTACAATTTGGCGGCCGCGTCTATCGCACGGTGAAAGCCCGTGCGCTGTGGGACATCATCATGCGCGCCACCTATGACCATGCCGAGCCGGGCGTGATCTTCATCGACCGCATCAATAGCCAAAACAATCTGGGTTACTGCGAGAGTATTTCCGCCACCAATCCCTGCGGCGAGCAGCCCTTGCCGCCCTATGGCGCCTGCCTGCTGGGGTCCATCAACCTGGCCAAGCTGGTGCGCCAGCCCTTCACCGATGACGCTGCGCTGGACATGGCCGAGCTGGAACGGCTGGTCGGCAGCGCGGTACGCATGATGGACAATGCCATCGACGTGTCGCGCTTTCCCCTGGATGCCCAGGCCCAGGAGGCACGTGCCAAGCGGCGCATCGGGCTTGGTGTGACGGGCCTGGCGGATGCGCTGATCCAGTGCAAGACGCGCTATGGCTCGGCGCAAAGCCTGGAACTGACCCGCACCTGGCTGGCCGCGGTGAGCCATGCCGCCTATCGCGCCAGCGTGGAATTGGCACGCGAAAAAGGCCCTTTCCCGCTGTACGACATAAATCCCTATCTGTCGCGGCCGCATATCCAGGCGCTGCCGCCGGACATCTATGACGGGATCGCCGCGCATGGCATCCGCAATGCGCTGCTGACCTCGATTGCGCCCACTGGCACCATTTCGCTGTTCGCCGACAATGTCTCCAGCGGCATCGAGCCGGTGTTTGCCTTCAACTATACCCGCAAGGTGTTGCAGCCCGATGGCTCCAGGCGCGAGGAGCAGGTCAGCGATTATGCCTTGCGCCTGTTTCAGAAGATGTTCGGCGTCGACACCACCTTGCCGGACTATTTCGTCACCGCCCAGACCTTGTCGCCGTCCGATCACCTGGCGGTGCAGGCCGCGGCCCAGCCTTTTATCGACAGCGCCATTTCCAAGACCATCAATGTGCCGGCCTCGATCTCCTTCGAGGATTTCGCGCATGTCTATCTGGAAGCCTATGACCTGGGCTGCAAGGGCTGCACCACCTATCGTCCCAATGACGTGACCGGTTCGGTGCTGTCGGTGGAAGAACCCGCGCCTGTCGCGCAAGGCGCGGTCAGCTCGCAGGAACCGGAACTGCCGCTGCCCCCGCCGCCGCCCCGCGCCGCCAGTGGCGGCATCGTCTATATGACCCAGCCGCTGGACCGGCCCGACGCGCTGCTGGGCCGCACCTACAAGATCAAATGGCTGGACAGCGATCACGCCTTCTACATCACCATCAACAACATCGAGAAAGACGGGCGCCGCCGGCCCTTCGAGGTGTTCATCAATTCCAAGAACATGGAAGCCTATGCCTGGGCGCTGGCCCTGACCCGCATGATCTCGGCGGTGTTCCGGCGCGGCGGCGATGTCAGCTTTGTGGTGGATGAGCTGAAGGCGATCTTCGATCCGCGCGGCGGCCAATGGATGAATGGCCGCTATGTGCCGTCCCTGCTGGCGGCCATCGGCGAGGTGATCGAGCGTCACATGATGGAAATCGGCTTCATGGGCCAGCGCCTGCATGGCCTGTCGGACCTGCCGGACGCCCACAATATCCCCGCCGAAGGCGCGCGCGCCCGCTTCTGCCCGCGCTGCGGCGATGCCAGCTTCGTCAAGCTGGAGGGCTGCGACTCCTGTTTGTCTTGCGGCTATTCAAAATGCAGCTAGTTTGCGGCGCATGAATTACTCCAGCCGCTTCTGGCTCTATGCCCCCATCACCACCTTCCTGCTGATCGCCTGCGCGGTGATGGCTTATTGGTGGGTGGCGGCCGACGCCTTCGATAAGAAGCTCGCGGCGTTGAAAGGCAAGGAAGCGATTCCCGGCATCAGCCTGGACTGGAAGACTGCGGAAGTGGGCGGCTTTCCCTTCCGCCTGGATGCCGACTTCACCGGCCTGACGGTGAAAGGCGCGGGTGCCCATGGCCCCTTTGTCTGGAGCGCCGAGAAATTCGTGGCCCATACCCTCACCTACAATCGCAGCAAGGCGGTCTATGAAGCGGCGGGGCAGCAGCATGTGTCCTGGACGGGCGCAGATGGCGCACTGCATGGAATCGATTTCCTGCCCGGATCCCTTCGCGCCAGCAGCGTGATGCGGGACCATGCCCTGGTGCGGGCCGACCTGGACATCGCCAACCTGGCGGCCAAGCAGACGAAGATCGGCCGCTTCCAGCTTCATATGCGTCGCAATAGCCATGACGTGAATCTGGTGCTGGAAGCCGATGCCGCGAACGACATCAAGCAGGTGCAGGTGTACGTTGCATTGAGCGAGGGTGATGCATTTGCGGGCCTGCTCAAGGGCGAACAATCCTGGCCTGATGCGGCGAACGCATGGCGCGGCCGGAACGGTAAGGCGACGCTCTCGAAAGTGATTGCGCCGGGGCTCGATCCCGCGGCGCTGCTCAGCCCGCTCTCCTAGGACTTGCGGCCGAAGTTCGGCGCGGCAGTATCCTGGCCGAGATCGACAATCGCGCGGCGGATGGCGCGGGTACGGGTGAAGGTGTCAAACAACAGATCGCCATTGCCCTGGGCTACCGCATCCTGAAGAATTTTCAGATCGTCGTTGAAACGGCCCAGCACTTCCAGCACCGCTTCGCGATTGTTCAAAAATACGTCGCGCCACATGGTGGGATCGGAGGCGGCGATCCGGGTGAAATCGCGAAAGCCCGACGCGGAGTATTTGATCACTTCGCCTTCGGTGACTTTTTCCAGGTCATGCGCCGTGCCGACGATGTTGTAGGCAATCAGGTGCGGCAAATGGGAGGTGATGGCGAGCACCAGATCGTGATGGCCGCTATCCATTACATCGACCTGGCTGCCCAGGCCTTTCCAGAAGGTCTTGAGCTTGTCGACCGCCATGCCGTCGCTGCCGGGCACCGGCGTCAGGATGGCCCAGCGCCCGTCGAACAGGCTGGCGAAACCGGCCTCGGGCCCGGAATATTCGGTGCCGGCGATGGGGTGCGCGGGAATAAAATGCACGCCGGCCGGCACGAACGGCCCGACATCACGGATCACGGCGCCCTTGACCGAACCGACATCCGACAGGATCGCGCCCTGCGCCAGATGCGGCGCGATGGCCTGGGCAATGCTTTTGTAGGCGCCCACGGGCGCGCACAGGATCACGAGTTGCGCGCCCTTCACCGCCGCGCCGATATCGGCATGCAGGGTGTCGCAGAAGCTGATCTTGCCCGCCCGTTCCAGCACATCGGCGCTGGCGTCATGGCCAGCGATTTCCTTGGCCAGATGGGCGCGGCGCGCGGCATGGGCGATGGACGAGCCGATCAGGCCCAGGCCGATAATGGCGATCTTGTCGAAATGATTTTCCGGCATGTTATTGCGCCATGAATTTCTGGAGCAGCGACACGGCCAGACGGTTCTGTTCCTCGGTGCCAATGGTCATGCGCAGGCAATTGGGCAGGCCATAGCTTGCCACGCTGCGCAGGATGATACCGCCCTGCATCAGGAAGGCGTCGGCCTTGGCCGCCGTCTTGTCGCCTTCCGCCGGGAAATGGATCAGCACGAAATTGGCGCAGCTGTCATCGACCCGAAGACCCGTCTTGCGGATTTCCTCGGTGACCCAGGCCAGCCACTTGTTGTTGTGTTCCACGGCCTTCCAGAAATGGTCGCGGTCGCGGATCGCCGCCGCGCCGGCCAGTTGCTGGATCAGGGCGGTATTGAATGGACCGCGGATGCGGTTGATCACATCGCAGATTTCCGTCGAGGCATACATCCAGCCGATGCGCAGGCCCGCCAGGCCATACAGTTTCGAAAAGGTGCGGGTCATCACCACATTGGGATACTTCGCCGCCAGCTCCAGGCCCGAGTCATAATCCTTGGCGGTGACGTATTCGCCATACGCCGCATCGATCACCAGCAGCACATGCGCCGGCAGCCCTGCATGCAGGCGCGCCATCTCGTCCCGGTTCAGGCACGAGCCGGTGGGATTGTTGGGGTTGGCGATATAGACCATGCGCGTCTTGGGCGTGACCGCCGCCAGCATCCCATCGACATCGACCTTGATGGCCCGGTTGGTGGTCTTTTCCGGCACCATCACGGGCACGGCGCTGTTGGCCTGGGTGGCGATCTTGTAGACTAGGAACGCGTGCTCGCTGAACACCACTTCATCGCCGGGCTGCAAGTATGCATTGGCCAGCATGGTGAGCAGGGCGTCGGACCCATCGCCCGAAGTGACGATGCGCGCCGGATCGATGTGATAGACCCCGGCAATCGCCTCGCGCAGCAGGGTGGCAGAGCCTTCGGGATACAGCGCCAGGCTGGCGCGGGCGTCTTCCAAAGCCGCCGCCACGGCCGGGCTGGGCCCCAGGGGGCTTTCATTGGACGACAGCTTGAACACCTTGGTGGCGCCGGGCGCGGAGGCGCGGCCGCCGACATAGGCGGTGATGTCCAGGACGCCGGGTTTGGGCTCGGGCTTCATCGGTTAACGCAGGCTCATAAAAAGGCCGGGTTTTAATAGGGCGCGGGCGTCATAAAAGCAAAGCAGGGCTGCCATTCGTTGACTTGGGGTGTGGGCGCACCTTACCTACGCTTTCCAAGGATTTAGGACGGCTATTTCGTGACTGAGGCCCCTCGTTTCCTGCGCCCCGTGACCACGCCATCGGCCGATGTCGGCATGGCTGTCACCTTCGAGGCACCGCTGCCGCTGGACTGCGGCCGCGAGCTGGCGCCCTTCACCGTGGCCTACATGACCTATGGCACGCTCAATGCCGACAAGAGCAACGCCATCCTGATCTGCCATGCCCTGACCGGCGACCAGTTCGTCGCGTCGGACCATCCCCTCACCGGCAAGCAGGGCTGGTGGATCACCATGGTGGGCCCAGGCAAGCCGATCGACACCGACCGCTTCTTTGTCATCTGCTCGAACGTCATCGGCGGCTGCATGGGCTCGACCGGCCCGGCGGAGATCGATCCGTCGGACGGCAATCCCTGGGGCCTGAATTTTCCGGTGGTCACCATTCCCGACATGGTGCGGGCGCAAAAGCGCCTGGTCGAACATCTGGGCATCGACAAGCTGCTGGCGGTGGTCGGCGGCTCTATGGGCGGGATGCAGGCGCTGCAATGGGCGGCCTCCTATCCCGACTGCGTGCGCGCCGTGGTGCCGATCGCTTGCGCCGCGCGTCACAGCGCCCAGAACATCGCGTTCCACGAAGTGGGCCGCCAGGCGATCATGGCCGATCCCGACTGGCAGGGCGGCGAATATCTGTTGCACAACACCAAGCCCTCCAAAGGGCTGGCGGTGGCGCGCATGGCGGCGCACATCACTTATGTCTCGGAGATGGCGCTGCAGCGCAAGTTCGGCCGCGCGCTGCAGAACCGCGACGCCAAGTCGTTCCAGTTCACGCCGGATTTCCAGATCGAGTCTTACCTGCATCACCAGGGCGCCAGCTTCGTGGACCGCTTTGACGCCAACTCGTATCTCTACATCACCCGCGCCATGGATTATTTCGACCTGGCCGAGGAGCATGGCGGACAATTGTCCGACGTGTTCCGCCTGAATTCCGCGCGCTTCTGCATCGTCGCCTTCACCAGCGACTGGCTGTTCCCGCCGGTGGAGAACAAGCGCATCGCCCATGCCCTGAACGCGGTGGCCGCCCAGGTCAGCTTTGTCGAGATCAAGAGCGACAAGGGCCATGACGCCTTTTTGCTGGACGAGCCGGAAATGTTCGCCACCGTGCGCGGCTTTCTCAACCACGCCGCTCAGGACCTGTCATGAGCGAGCTTCGCCCCGACCTGGCGGCCATCGCGGCCATGATCCGTCCCGGTGCCCGGGTGCTGGATGTCGGCTGCGGTGACGGCGCGCTGCTGGAGCATCTGAAGACCAAGAATGTAGACGGCCGCGGCATCGAGATTTCCCAGGCCAATGTGAATGCCTGCGTGGCGCGCGGCCTGGCGGTGGTGCAGGGCGACGCCGATACCGACCTGGTGGATTACCCCGCCCAGGTGTTCGATGCGGTGATCCTGTCCCAGACCATCCAGGCGACCGAGAAACCGCGCGCGGTGCTGGATCATCTGCTGCGCATCGGCCGGCGCGTGGCGATCTCGCTGCCCAATTTCGGCTACTGGAAAGTGCGGCTGTCGCTGCTGGCGGGCGGGCGCATGCCGCGCACCAACACGCTGGATTACTCCTGGTGGGCGACGCCCAACATCCACCTGTGCACCTTGGCCGATTTTGTCGACCTGACGCGCGAATGCGGCGCCACCATCGTGGAGGCCCATGCGCTGAACGATAACGGCACCACGGCCAAGATGAATCCCGCCAGCCTGACGCATGGCTATCTGGGACCGAACCTGTTCGCCCAGGGCGGCGTGTTTCTTCTGAAAAAGAGCTAAGATCCCAGGTCTTGGGCCGTCTTCAGCGCGACCTGCGCGACCGACAATTTTGGCGTGGCAGCGGCATAGAGCGACTTGGCTGCTTCCACCACATGCAGGCCGCCGATGCCGGGAAAGAATTTTCGGCCAAATCTTTCCCAGTTGGTGCCCGATCCGCTGAGGCCGTCAAAGGGCGGCGCATAAAGCGCGCGCGACCAGCGCGCCGGCTCCAGCAACGCATCGCGCAGCAGGCGGTCCAGTTCCATGCGTGAAAAAGGGCGGCCATGACCGAAGGGCGACACCTGGACCTGGGCCCACAGACTGGCGCGGTTGGGCGCCACCAGCAGAATTTTTCCTTCCGGCGCCAGCACCCGCCACAGCTGGCGCAGCAACGGCCGCAGGCTTTCCGCAGACTCCAGGCCATGCACGATCAGGATGCGATCGAAGAACACGTCGGGGAACGGCAGCGCGTCTTCCTCGCACACCAGCGCGGCATTCTTGTCGCCATTGGGCGTCCAGGTGACCGCGCCGAAGGGCGCCGGCATGGCGGCGATGGCGCGTTCGGCCCCGGTGAACAGCCGCGCATAGGGAATGGGAAAGCCATAGCCCAGCACCCGCAGACCCCGCAGGTCGGGCCAGAAATTCTCGACATGGCGCAGGATCACCCGCCTGGCCAACTGGCCCAGCGGCTTGTCGTAAAAAGCGGTGAGGTCGCGCACGTCCTGCATCGACCCAGAGTCTAAGCCCTGGAGGCGGTTGTTCAAAGACGCAGCTTTGCCCCCGCGCGGCTTGGCCACGCGATAGGATTTGATAAGGTGCGCCGCCCAAGGAGATTTCATGACCCAGATCGAGATTGTTCCCTGCCTGTCCGACAATTACGCCTACCTGGTGAAGTCCGGCGACCAATGCGCCATCGTGGACCCGTCGGAGGCCGCCCCGGTGCGCGCGGCGCTGGCCCGGACGGGGTGGAAGCTGACCCATATCCTGAACACCCATCATCACCTGGACCATTGCGGCGGCAACCTGGACCTGAAGCAGGAGACGGGCGCCAAGGTTGTCGGCCCGGGCAAGGACGCGGCGCGCATTCCAGGGCTGGATATCGGCGTGGATGAAACCACGGGGTGGGAATTTGACGGCCGCAAGGTTCAGGTGCTGGAAGTGCCGGCCCACACCAAAGGCGCCATCACCTTTGTGATCGACGGCAATGCCTTTACCGGCGATACGCTGTTCACCCTCGGTTGCGGGCGCCTGTTCGAAGGCGATCCGCAGATGATGTGGACCAGCCTGTCCAAGCTGATGACCCTGCCCGACGACACCAAGGTGTGGTGCGGGCATGAATATACCCAGAGCAATGGCCGCTTCGCGCTCACGCTGGAGCCGGGCAATGGCGATCTGAAAGCGCGGATGGACGATGTGAATGCGGCGCGGGCAGCGAGCAAACCGACCGTGCCATCCACCCTGGGGCTGGAGAAAAAGACCAATCCCTTCCTGCGGCCGGGCAGTGCGGAAATCCGCAAGTCGCTGGGCATGGAGCAGGCGGATGATGTCGCCGTGTTCGGCGAAATCCGGGGGCGGAAAGATAAGTTTTAGCCAGGCCCCTCATGCTTCGACAGGCTTAGCATGAGGACTTTCGCTGATCCTCACCCTGAGCCTGTCGAAGGGTGAGTGCGCGGTCGAATTTACTTCTTCTTCTTCGGCTCGTCGCTGTCGAAGGGCGATGTCACGACATCGCCAACCCCGCCGACCACCGAAGCGCCGGCGCCCACCACGGACGAACCCGCGCTGACCACGGTGCTGGCGGCGTCATAGGCGATGCAGCCGGACAGAAGAACGGCCATGGCGGCAAACACCGCGGCAGTGACTGGTACGCGCATGATGGTATCCATTTGAGCCCCCGCCCAACTCTACTATTTGACAACCCGGCAAGCTTAGCCGCCCAATGGTCAAAATCTCGCTAACCAGAACAAAGACAAAGCGATGTCGCAGATCCTGTTTCCCACCCGGCTCTACAAGGCGCAGCTGCCCAAGCTTCAGGGCCTGGAGCAGACCTGCCTGGGCCTCGCGGACGAGGATCTGGCGGGGCGCCGCTGGTCCAGGGACCATGGCTATGGCGGCTATACGTCCTATGCCTCGCTGAATGACCTGCCCCGCCGGGCCAGCATCTTTGCCGAGCTGGAGCGCACCATTTCGGGACATGTCGGGAAGTTCGCCCGCGAGCTGCAGTTCGAACTGTCGGGGAGGAAGCTGGTGCTGGACAGCCTGTGGGTGAATATCATGGAGAGGGGCGCGGTGCATACCCCGCATATCCATCCCCATTCGGTGATCAGCGGCACCTATTACGTGACGGTGCCGCCCAAATCCGGCGCCATCCGTTTCGAGGACCCGCGCCTGCCCATGATGATGGCGGCGCCGTTGCGCAAGGCCAAGGCGCGGCCCGAAAACCGCAGCTTCGTGGACGTGACGCCCAAGACCGGCATGCTGCTGCTGTGGGAAAGCTGGCTGCGCCATGGCGTCGAACCCAATACCGCGCGCGGACAGCGCATCTCCGTGAGCTTTAATTATCGCAACGACCAATAACAACAGGGAGGACGCCATGAACATCTTCGCCGGTTCGATCGAAATCCAGATGCTGTGCTGGGCCGTAGTGCTGGGGCTGGTGCAGTTGATCGTCGCCACCACCCTGGCCACCAGGGACCAAGGCCTGGCCTACAATATGAGCGCGCGCGACCTGCCCGCGCCCTCCGTCAGTCCACTGTCGGCGCGCATGCTGCGGGCCTTCGCCAACTTCCGCGAGACCTTCGTCTATTTCGCCGTAGCGGTTCTGGTGGTGACGGTGCTGGGCAAGCCCAATGCAAACTCGGCACTGGGCGCGCAGATCTATTTCTGGGCGCGCGTCCTCTATGTGCCGGTCTATGCCGCCGGCATCCCGGTGGTTCGCACCCTGGTCTGGGGCGCATCCATCGCGGGCCTTGTCATGGTGCTGCTGGCGGCGCTCGTCTGATCTTCGCCTTCCCCTTGAGGGAGGGTCAAAAGAAATCAGCCTCGCCGCTTGATGATGGCTTCCAGCTTGGCCGGGAGCTTGGAGACGAAATGCTCCCGGTCCCAGGCGACCTGCGCCTGTTCCATGATCTTGGCCCGTGCCTCGGGCGGCAGGCCCGGCCAGGCGGCGATCACGCCCGAACCCAGACGGCGCACCAGGCACTCATCCTCGGCAGGATATTTGAACGACTTGTCTTCCACGAACGCCATGCGGCATCGCCCTTTTCTTTGACGGTTTCTAACAGGACCGGGCGAAGCGGGAACTTCGGCGCGGGCGGCCATTTCATGCGGGAGCAAAACTCAACCGGCCCAAAAGCTTAGACCCGAGGACGGGTAATTGGGGACGGAAAAATCGCGGACCCTGAAAGTTCCACTGCAGTGACGCCGCGCGCAGGCGCGGCGCCCCCAAGAACACCTAGTAACGGCTGCCCTTTTTCTTGCCGGCCTTGCGGGCGGCATAGCGGGCGTCGCGCTTGGCTTTTTGCTCGGCTTCCAGCGCTTCCTGGGCGCGGATGCGTTCCTCGTGCTCGCGCTC